>NZ_JBRRDY010000003.1:0-204376 GCF_056759935.1 Stenotrophomonas sp. STEN035 | reverse complement strand
CCAGCTCGCGCAGTTCCGTCTTGAGGGCCTCGTGACGTTCGGTTGGCAGTTTGAGCTGCATCCGGAAGCTGAAATGGATTGAGCCGTCAGGTTGCTTGTGTGTGTCGTCGGGTAGTTCGCAACCTTCTTTCAAGATGTAGTCGCCCATCAGGCGGCCGATCAAAGTGCCTAGCGTCTTGTCGCTAGCCTCCGCCCTTCGTGCGTCTAGAGCATGCGGGAGCATCTCAGATGTCCCAGACAGCTTCTGGAATGCGATCATTGCCTTCAGCAGGCGCTCGTACTGTTGCAAACGCAAGAGACAGCGGCCCAAGAGCCGTTGTACTTCGCGTTGCGGTCCTGAGATGTCAGATTGGTCGGGGACAGCCATCGGGAATCCGAGGGAAAGTGCTATGGGGGGGGAGGTATCGGTGTAGTGCATCCGCTGTCGGTACTTCATTTGCAACACTCCCGCTGCCTATGGCAGCCTCAGTGTGTTGCATCGATCCATTGAATCCGCCACCCGAAGCGGACAGTCGCGCGTGGATGCCGTCCCGGCCAATACGACCGCCCGAGCGACCAGGCTTCGCCTTGTGGATCATGCTAAGCAAAGGCTATTCACCGGAAGCGGGTACGCGATCGAAGTGCGAGCCGCAATCAGGGCAAATTACGTTCGTAACCTGATCTGCCAAGGTCAGATGGTATGTCCACCTCGTGCCGTTCTTGAATAGGCTCTTCGCACAGTGGTAGCAATGGGTTCTTACTGTCCATACGCCACAGACCGCACAATCGAGCAGCCAACGCGTCCCCCCTCCCTTGGTTGGTTTGGAACGAATCGATTGAGGATGATGAGCCTCGCCGCAGCCGAGGCAGAAGCTCCGCGACTCCCATTCGCCGCCTTCGAAGTCGGTCTGCTCAGGCTCTGGAAAGAAGGATTGAAATTTAATAGTCAAAAGGCGCTTGAGATTGTCGGTAGCGGCGGCCTTGGGCGAAAGGCCAAGCTGTATCCAACCATGGTTGTGGGACTGTCTCGCCCCGTAGTCGCAGTGCCGTCCCCATTCAAGTGGAGACAGGCTGTCACACACGGTGCCCTCACAGGGCTGAAGAATGAATACGCTGCCGACTTCGTCATAGCTTTTCGTTTGAATAAGTTCATCCAGAAGGTGGCGTGGAGACTGATTCCCCCATGAGCTTCGAAATTTCGCATCCAAGACCAGCGACTTTATGGGGAATGAGTGCGAAAGCCGGCTGTCAACTGTAGATTCTTCGTGGGAAAACGTGAGGTCAAAAAATCGAATGACGAAGTCCGGCCGGCGCCCCGTCTTCGTTTCGAACTGGTACGTCACCGTCACTCGCTGACCGATGTCATTACGGAAAAATTCGAACATCAGGTTGCGCTCGCCGGAGACTGACGCTGTCACCAGTCGCTTGGCCCAATTGCTCTCCGGGGTGAATCTGAAGTCCTCCATCAGAATTGAAAATATCTTTAGCAAGCACCATTTTTCATAGATGTCGCTGGCATGCAGAATGCCGATCCTCTCGACTTCCTCAAGAAGCGAAGGATCAAATCCGATCTTTCTGAATATTTCAGCCGCCATCTTGAAAGACGACAAGCAGGCGGCATAGGTGGGGTTGGTGACGAACGTCATGCCCGTCGGAAAGACGTCGGATCGAGTAACGCCCAATTGAGCCAGTCGGCTGTCAGTGTCTGCAAGATTTCGTGCCAACTTCCCCAAGGCCTCAGCTGACGACGCAATGGCATTTCGCTTCGAATGTGCTCGCTTCGCACGCGACTCCGCTGTTTTTGCCTCCCGCTGCAGTTCCCTGCGTTCCGCGGAAGCCAAGGCGACCGTCCATCCATGTTCTTCAAGGGATCGCCTTTTTGCCGCGCGTGCTGCAATGGGGTCGGTGTGAATCGAAATGGAAGAGACTGCGGAGAATGATAGCTCCCGATAATTCTTTTCTTTTTGGGTTTTTTTAACGACAGAACTGGCTTCGCCTTCAACCGTCAGCTCGCGGCAGATATGGATGGAGGATTGCAAAAGATTAAAGATATCCTCCGGGAACACAACCACGCGGAAGGCAATGTTTTCATCCGGCGCAGCTGCGCTGCGATCGGTTCGATCATAGAAGTACGAAGGCCCGTCACCGAAACGCTTCGTCAACCGGATGGGGAATTTCCTAGTGCGAGATGGCCTGTCGCTGCCGTCTGCACGGTAGTTGGTCAGAGCGTTCACCCTTCGGGCGATATCGGCTGTCTGTTGGTCATATACATCCGGATCGACGTGCCGGCAGGTCATGGCAAGATTATCCTTGGCGCGCTGATCCTCCTGAGTCGCCAATGCGCCGAGAAATTCGCTCTGTTGGGATGCGGTCTTGAGCCAAGCGCTGATCCATCCAATCACTAAACCCAACATGTGTCGGACGTAGCGGTTTTCCGCTGTGTTGCCAGATTCATCGAAGACCCTTCCCGTCAGGCGGCGTGCCTGGGGGTGCTGTGACAACTCGCGGAATGTCTCGGCGGTGGCGCGTACTTTCGAGATCGGCGTTAGCCTACGCCCCTCTTTTACCGCCACCAATGGCGTTGCCAGGATCTTTCGTGCGGCGGTGCACAAGGCATCCAGGATCGGCACGAGTGGCGCGCCGGGCACCCCGGCACCGCCGGTGGTGGTTGCTCCAGCTTCGTCATTCATGATCATCCAGAGCAAGCTGCCTCGGAAATCATCCACGTAGGCTTGGACATCGGCCCGTCCGTACTCAGACAGGAAGTTCTGGATCACCAGGAATTTGTCGCCTATCCGAACCCGAAAACTGCCCGCGCTGCGTGTTAATTCGCTGAGGTGGCGCTGCTTGGAGCTGTCCCATCCATCGTTGCTGATGAACCAGGTACCTTCGTCACCAGGGCTGTTCACTCGGAGCCAAGGTGTCTCTAGGCCGGAAGCATCGACCATCGACGGAAAGAGATTCTCGTGGTCGTCAATGCGGATACCGAGCCAAGAATACGAATCGTTGAAGATGGTGGATTCAACTGTGAGCGCTCCTGTATCGGACTGTTCCACCGCCAGTGGTGTGGGCGCCACCTCGATCTTTCTGGCGACGCCTTCAGCCAGCCAATCGATACGCAGATAGCGGACCTCGAACCCGGGGCGCATCAGCGGGCCCAGAAGTTTGCGATTCCGTTGTTGCCCTCGGCACGCGCAATCAACTCGTCCAGCGCATCCAGGGCGGACTCCGTGACCAGTACGCTGTTCAGGTCGTGTAGTTCGGCTGCCAAGGCGTTTCTGAGGGACGCCAACACGTCGCGTCGCTTCGCACCTATTCCGGTGACCTTGTCGAGCTCGATCACCATCTTCGGCAGAATCTTGTGCAGCACGATGTTGTTCAGTGCCTCCAGTGGCCCGAGCCCGATGTCGCCAGCTTTCTCGACGTAGTTCATCGACTGGCGGATTGCGCGAAGCCCAAATTCAATGCCCAAGGGGTCGAGATACTCGCGTGATAGACGAGACAGTAGGGCTACAGTTGAGTTGTGTCGGTCGAAGGCGGGGTACTGGTCACGAGTGCCTATGTCATCCGCCCTGAGATTGATCGGCTGGCCGATGTCAAGTTCAAACACTTCGACTTCCTTCCCGACTGCTTCCCAATCCACTAATACCGGATTCCTGAAGCGCATGACATGGGCGCGGTCGAGGATCTTGGGGGATAGATAATGTGTGGTCTCGTCTACGTTGATAGCGCCGATGATCCATGCATTGCGCGGGAACCGGAATGTCGGAGGGATGTCCACCAATCCGGCAAGCGAACGCCTGAGCTTTGCGTGGTGAGCCAGTACGTTGTCGGAGTCATGGAAGCCAGCCAGCTTGCGCAACTCCAAGCTCGCATGGTCATTCAGCAGAATGTCTTCGAGCGACGCGTCCACAGGTAGGCCGGCACGTGTCCTAGCTTCCTGCTCCAAGGTCAGGAACAGCCGGTTATCGATGGCTGTATGGCGTTCCTCCGACGATGCATACAGATGGATCCAAGGTTCTCCGCCACGGGTTTCCAGCAGGCTCAGGAAATCGGCAAAGTAGTACTCCACCCGGGCCAGGTTCATCTCGTCGAGGCAGATAAAATGTGGGACCTCGGGGTCGCGGGCGGTTTCCAGTAGTGCAAGCAGAAATTGGGACGGGTGGTAGCGCCCCTCAATCGGGTTGTAGTAGCCCAACAGGTCCTCAGCACTGGTCCAGTTCGGTTTGACCGGCACGATCACGCATTTGCCGCCAATCGCCTCTGCCACCGACTTGACCAGACTGGTCTTGCCGGAGCCGGAGTCGCCGGCCAAGACGAGAAGATCGTTAGTGCGTAGCAGGGTAATGAAGTCCAGCAGCTGAGCGCGGCTGTAGTGCATGCCCTTTTGCCATGCATGTGCCTGCACATAGCCCGCTAGCTTGTTCATATCACCACCCAAGGCCTCCTGAAAGTTGTGGCCTATGCGACTGCGCTGCTGAAGACTTGAGGGGAACAGTTTCTCAAGGTCAGCTTCCTCGATCAGGCGCAGTGCCACCATCCGATCTCCCTTCTCCCTGAGGAGGGATTCGAGCTCCCGCAAACGTTCTTCCAAAGCTGTTCTCCTGCTTTCTGTTTCCGCCTCGAGCGCGCTGGCGCGGCTCGCTGCATTGTCGATTTCGACCTGCAGCTCCTTGAGCTCCTGGTCCAGCTTTTCATTTTCCGCTTGTGCAGCGACAAGTTTCACCCGGGCAGCTTCCAGCTCGCCTTCAGCGCCCGCGGTTTCTTCACGCAGCCGGGCTTCGATCACTTGGCGCGCCGTGTCCGTGATGAACTGCGCGGACTCGGAAGTAAGTCGGTGGACACCCCATCCGTCTGGAATTGAGACGAGCGGGGTCAGGGTGCCGGCTCGCACCATGCAAGCTAGTGGATCTTTGCGTTCCTCGCGCCTCGTTAAAGGTGATAGATCCAGAGTCGCGATTGCGAACTTGGTGGGCGCTTGGTTCCGATTGAAGCGCTGGAGTTCGCTGGGGAGTACGAAAGCTCGGTTGTCTAGTGAATTACCGGAGAGCGGCAGCCTAATGCCCGTGGCCGGGTGGTGTAGATCCGTGAGGAATGCGTGTGACTCTCCATCCACTTGACGCAGTCGGCCGACCACTTGAATGTTCTTGTGGGATTTTTGGTTCCAGATATCGGCAAGAAATTGCAGCAGCTCTGTGTCTGACCACGAGAGCGTAGGCTGCGGTGGATCGGCCGCTACTCGATGTGATGGGATGGCTTCGTTGGCTTCGCTTGTCATTCGGATCGAGTGAATTGGTGGCCGCAACTTGTTTGCCAACTACGAAGAGGGCTGATGAGTGGCCAATGACGATTGCGATTGGTCTTGAATATCATGTCCGTCATGGTACTGGTCTCCTAATGCCTCATCTTTTATGTTATCGCATTAAGCTTCAATCTGCGGTCTTAGGTTGCGAGCTTATCGCTCGGGTGAAAGGTTGCAATAAAGGCGGTACAACGGAATCCGTGATTTAAGTAGACCCTCAATGCTTGGAACAAAGACTTCTACCTTTGCTATGCCCATTGATCGCTGGATGCGACCCAAAGCGGACATCAGCTTGCTTGGGTTGGTCCAGCCACGGGCCCAGAACTTCCTTCTCACCGCCCATCGTTATACCGATGGCCAGGTAGACCGCCTTGACTCGAACTGCACTGTCTCGAACTTTGACGTGGATGCAGTCCAAGTACACGATCGGATAATCGCGCTCGTAAGGAACCGACCGAGACTTAGCGTTTAATTCGGGTAGAAGCCATCTTCGGTTTGCTCAGGCCAGAACCGTCCCGCATGAATCAACTGCTCTGATGTTTGGTGCGAGTGCTGATTAGGACTCCTGCAAGCACTATGGCTGCGGCCAACCCTTGGGGTGCGGTCACTTGCTCAGACAAAACGATGGCTCCACTCCAGCGGCAAGGATTGGAGCCGTAAACTACAGGCTCCCTGCGGCCATTCGGCTGAGAAATCCTCCAGTCCAGTACCACAGCGCGTAGGTCAGACCCCCATCGCGCGGGCTATTATCCATGGCGGTCTGGGCAGGGTCCCCCCTAAAGCAGCATGACTACTTTGTGCTGCAAGCGCTGATTGCTGCGGTGTGAGCTTATACGCGGGCTTGTTTCTGCTTTGGAAATCGGCGGAGCCCGCGGTAGTGTATTTATGAGTTGTTCAGTGTTATTGCTCTGGCTGAATGTAGTCAGCCCACGCCTGCATCATTGGTCGTCGCTGATCCAGCAAGTCGGTTCGATGATATGCCGCCTCAACCTGATTTTTAACGGTGTGAGCTAGAGCGCGCTCAGCCAAGTCCCTGGCATATCCTTTTTCGCTGCACCAGTCGCGAAAGCTAGAGCGGAATCCATGTGCTGTGGCTACTCGGCCCTCTGAATCGCTGGGAGCCGAGAGTCTACGTAATAGGGCAGTCAGCGTCATATCTGACAGTACCTTTCGGGCTTGAACGGATGGGAATACGAGTTCTTCGTCATGGCCGACTTGCTGTTGGAGCAATGCCACTGCCTGTTTGGAGAGTGGAACCCTGTGAACTTGTCTAGCTTTCATTCGGTCTGCTGGAACTATCCATAGCCCGTCACGTAGATTCACCTCACTCCAAGTCATGGCTCGGACCTCGCCGGAGCGGGCGCCCGTCAGGATCAGAAAAAGCAACGCGCGCCGGGTCACGTCGAATTCACCTGCGGTTGCCAACTCCGCTCCGACAAATGTGGGGACGTGCTGCCAAGGCATTGCGGGCTGGTGTTCTTGGCGGATCGTCTTGCTGGGTTGCTGAGGGAGCAAGTGGTTGACCACATCCACGGGGTTGGCTTGGTTGAATCCGTGCGCCCAGCCCCAAGCCATTACGGCGTGAATACGCTGTTTAACGCGTGAGGCAGTTTCAGCCTTTTCAAGCCAGATGGGGCGTAGAACTTCGGCGATGTGCCGAGGCTGTAGCTGGTCGATCGGCAGGTTCCCAATTTTCGGGAAAACATACTCGACCAGTGTGTTGATCCACTGCTGGGCATGTTTGTCATTCCTCCAACCAGGTCTCATCTCGGTGTGGACCTGTGTCGCAGCCTCCTGAAAGGTCGGTATCTGGAGCTTGGTGGCTTCCAGGGCTTTCAGTGTTAAGGGGTCCTGTCCCGTCGCGATCAGGTCTCGCATCTCTCGAGCCAGCTTCCCAGCTGCGGCAATAGTGACTTGTGGATAGCCGCCTAACCCAGCGTTCCTGCGTTTCCCCGTCGAGGGGCTGACGTATCGAAATACCCATTTTCCTTGGCCCTTCAGGGTCGATGAGGGCAGGAGGCTCAGGCCTGTGACGGCTCCATGAGGTACTGCGCGACTTCCGGGAAGGATGCTTCGTGCTTTGACATCGGTGAGAAGTGGCATGGATTTTCAATTGCTTCCGGTATGCCATCCAGTATGCCATTTTGAGAGGGCTGGTGATGGATGCTCTTGGACGTCTCAGGAGTTGAAGGCAACGTAAGGTATTGAAAATAATGATTTATATTCTTAACATTTGGATTGCTACGGACCGGGCTGGACGAATACTAGGCAGACCCCCTCTCCGCCAGATACTTGAAAAAGCCACCTTCGGGTGGCTTTTTCTTTTTGCTCCTCCTGCGCCCGGGCATTGCGGCTGAATGCCCGGTAGCAGCGGCTACACTGTGCGCCTGATCCAACCGGTAAGCCCCATGTCAGAAATCCTCGTCCCCGTGTCCTTCGGTGAGCTGTTGGACAAGATCTCCATCCTGCAGATCAAGTCCGAGCGCATGAGCGATGCGGCCAAGCTGGCCAATGTGCGCAATGAGTTGAACGCGCTGGACAGCACCTGGGCCGCGCATCCGGCTGCGGCGCAGGACATCGCAGCGCTGCGTACCGAACTGAAGGCGGTCAATGAGCGCCTGTGGGACATCGAAGACGACATCCGCCTGAAAGAGAAGGCGCAGGCCTTCGACGACTCGTTCGTGCAGCTGGCCCGCAGCGTCTACATCCAGAACGATGAGCGCGCGCGTATCAAGAAGGCCATCAACCTGGCGCTGGGTTCCAGCTACGTGGAAGAGAAGTCCTACCAGGACTACCGCGCCGGCTGAATCTGTTTTGTAGGAGCGGCGTGAGCCGCGAAGCCCATGGAACACCAGATCACGGAGATTGCTGGCGCGTCAGCGATGCCAGCTTCGCCGCTGACGCCGCTCCTGCAAAGCTGGCTTCAGCCCTGATGATCCGCGCGATAACGCTCAAACACGGCAATCGCATCATCCACGGTGATCAGCGACATCACATTGTCGAACTCGATCTTGGTGCCCCATTTCAGCTCGCTGGCCGGTTTGTTGAGATAGCGGCGTGCGGCGTCGTCATAACGGTCCACGCAATAGCGGCGGTCGGAATACGGGCCGCTGCGTGCAGGGTTGCTGGCCGCATGCAGGCCCAGCACCTTGGTGCCGACCGCGTTGGCGATATGCATCGGCCCAGAGTCGGGGGTGACCAGCAGCGAGGCGCGGGCCAGTAGGGCCGGCAGCTGCTTGAGCGTGTCCTTGCCGACCAGGTCGAGCGCCGGGTGCTTCATTGCGGCGAGGATTGCGTCACTGGTGCTGCGCTCCAGCTCGCTGCGGCCGCCGCATAGCACCACCCGCCAGCCCTGGCTTGCAGCGTGGTCGGCCAGTGCGGCATGGCGTTCGGCGTACCAGTTGCGGCGCTGGTGGCTGGAACAGGGCGAGATCATCAGCACCGGGCGGCCATCCTCGTCCCATTGCGCGCGCGCCCACTCATGCGCTTCCGGTGGTGTGGCCAGATCCCAGCTGACCTCGGTCTGCTTCAGGCCCAGCGGCTCGCAGAAGCTGCCGATGGCGTCGAGCACGTGGATGCCGGGGCGGTCGGGGATGCGCTCATTGATGAACAGCCCGTGCAGGTCTTTGGAGCGCGATTTGTCGTAGCCGATGCGGCGCTTGGCTGGAATGAACGCCGACAACAGGTTGGCACGCGCGGCAACCTGCATCTGCAGCAGCGCTTCAAAGCGTCCGGTAGGAAACTCGCGGCGCAGCGCACGCATGCCCGCCAGGCCGCTGTTCTTGTCGTAGATATGGAAGCGGACCCCGGCTAGCCCATCAAGCAGCTTGTGGCCGGCTTTGTCGATCACCCAATGCAGCGGCGTGCCCGGAAAACCCTGCTGCAGCGTGCGTACCAGCGGCACCACATGGGTTACATCGCCCAGCGCCGACAGGCGCAGGAGACACAGCGGGGAGGACGATACAGGCATGTGTTGTTAGACTCGCAATGATGGTCGCATTTGACGCCACTGAAGCGCTGACGCCCTGCCGCGATGGTCGCGGCTATGGCGCCATTCTGTTCGACCGCGAACGCCTGCGGCAAGCCGATCCCGGCTTGTTCGCACCTGCGCAATGGGGCAGCAAGGCCCATCCGGTAGGCGATGGTGGCCGTGGCGGGGCATGGTTCATCGACGCGCCGTTCGGCCGCAGCGTGCTGCGCCAGTACCTGCGCGGCGGTATCGCCGCCAAGATCAGCCACAGCAGCTACTTGTGGCGTGGTGCCAACCGTACGCGCAGTTTTGCCGAATTCCGTCTGATGCGTGAACTGGTCGCGCAGAAGTTGCCGGTGCCACGGCCCTATGCCGCGTTCTACATGCGCGAAGGCCTGCGCTACAAAGCGGCATTGCTGATGGAGCGGCTGGAAGATGTGCGTTCGCTGGCTGATCACGCACAAGTGGCTGGACGCGGTGCGCCGTGGGAAGAAGCCGGGCGGATGATCGCGCGCTTCCATCGCGCGGGTCTGGACCACGCCGATCTGAACGCACATAACATTCTGTTTGATGACGCTCGGCGTGGTTGGCTGATCGACTTCGATCGCGGCGTTCTGCGCATTCCCGCCACCCGCTGGCGCGAGCGCAACCTCAAGCGCCTGCTGCGCTCCCTGCTGAAGCTGCGCGGTGCGCGCAGTCGCGAGGACGTGGAGCAGGACTATGCGCGGCTGCGTCGCGCCTATGATCTGGCCTGGAACCGGGGCGTGTGATGAGTTGGGCGTTGCGTTTTCTGGGGGTCGGCAATGCGTCGGCGGTGGAGCTGGGTTCGCCGATGTCGGTGATCGAGCATGGCGGCCAGCCATGGCTGACCATCGATTGCGGCGGCGAAGGCCTGACTGCCTATCGCAATCACTACGGCGCCATGCCGGATGCGCTGTTCGTCACCCATATCCATCTGGACCATGTGGCCGGCTTCGAGCGCCTGTTCGTGGATGCTTTCTTCAACCCGCAACGGCGCGGCAAGGTGCGGCTATACGTGCCGGCGCCACTGGTGCCGCTGCTGCACAAGCGGGTAGGCGACTACCCGAACGTATTGGCCGAGGGTGGCGCAAATTTCTGGGACGCCTTCCAGTTGATCGTGGTCGGTGATGCGTTCTGGCACGAGGGCGTGCGCCTGGAGGTGTTCCCGGTCCGCCACCACTGGCCGGAAACCGCCTACGGCCTACGCCTGCAGGGCGCACTGGTGTGGAGCGGCGACACCCGTCCGATCCCGGAGATGCTGGCGCGATTTGCCGGTGACAACGAATTGATCGCCCACGACTGCGGCCTGCACGGAAATCCCTCGCACACCGGCGTGGATGACCTCGAGCGCGAATACGACGCCGCCACCCAGGCGCGGATGATGCTCTACCACTACGCCAGCAGCGCCGACGGCGACGCACTTCGCGCACGCGGCCACCGCGTGGCGATGCCGGGCGAGTGCGTGCTGTTGAGTGAGCCGACGGCACCACGTGCAGAGCCGTTTGAGGGTTGAGCGTCGTGCTTCGGCTCCACGAAGCTTGGGAGCACGTAGAGCCCAAATTGTCCGCAGTAATGATCACTGAGCCCCTCTCCCGCCTGTGGGGCGAGAAGAGGCGCTTGCGAACCACCGGTTCGCGACTCTTGGAGCGCACTCGCGGCAACGCGGGGGCCGGGGCGCGGAGCGGGGGCTGGGGTGAGGGCAAGACCGGAGCCAGCTCTCCGTCAGCTCCACTCCCAGCTGCCCGCGGCAACGTAGTCCGGGTAAGCGCAGCGCACCCGGGAAGCACGCCGGGTAACGCGTAGTCAATAAAAAGCCAATTCGTGGTCGGCAACCAGTCGATCGTCCGGCAGAAGTCCCGCCCGACCCAAAGCCCCGGCTGTGCTGCACTTACCCGGGCTACAACGCGCGCAAGCAAAAGCCACAGCTTCATCAGCGGCGGGACTTTCCAAGGCCCAAAAAGGTGGCGACCCCGCCGGCTGACCTCGGCGCCCGCGTCGATCGATACCGTTGCTGCCTTCCGGCCCTGGCGGGATTTTCGACCTAGCGTCGCGAGGGGCCGACGGGGCCACCATAGAGACGGTTTGGCCGCGCTATGCGCGGCCATTCACGATACGAGAGGCTGGGGCGATGCGATGATCAGCCGCCGATGCTTCATGGACCGGACACAAACTGGAGCAGGTCCTGATCGTGTGCGGCGATTGTAACGTATGCATGCACCAGCCGACCAGCGTTCCGGCTTGAACCCCGTGTAACCCGCAACCGCCGTTTGGCGGCCCGCAAGGCCAGGCTTGGATAGAATGCCCGCCCAACGGAGGACGACCTCCGCCCATCACGGGACTTCATCCAGGACGGCCTGGCTTCTCTAGGAGGCTGTATGGCTTGGATCTATCTCGTTATTGCCGGTGTGCTGGAAATCGTCTGGGCGCTGGCAATGAAGCAATCCCACGGTTTCACCAAGCTGGTTCCCAGCATCGTCACCATCGTCGGCATGATCGCCAGCTTCTGGTTGCTGGCCTTGGCCATGCGCACCTTGCCGCTGGGCACGGCCTATACGATCTGGACCGGTATCGGCGCGGTGGGCGCGTTCATCATCGGCATCATCTTCCTCGGCGAGCAGATCAGCGCGATGCGTATTGGCGCGGCGGTGCTGATCGTCAGCGGCCTGGTGCTGATGAAGCTGTCCAGCAGCTGATAGCTGCTTCAGTTCTCGCGCAGTTCCAACACCATCTCGACCGCATCCAAGCCCGGGCCGTGGCCATCCGCCACGACCCGGGTCACGCTGAAACCGAGCTGCGTGTAAAAGTCCTGCGTGTGCTGGCTGGTACTGAGCTCCACGTGCTTTACGTTCGGGCTGTGTCTGGCCTGCTGTAAACGCGCAAGACTCAATTGCCTGCCGAACCCCTGCCGATGCAGGCTGCGTTCGACCATGCCCCAGCAAAAAACGGCGACGCAATCGTCGCGTATCGCCAAGCCGCCGCAGGCGACAACCCGGTCATCGTGCTCGATCAGCTGATAGTCGCAACCCTGCGTATCGCGCTGTAGAAACTGCGCGAAGTCGGTGCGTTCGGCTGGCGTGAAGTACGCGGGCACATTGCTGTCGAACAGCGACAGGCAGGCATCGGCATCAGCGGGTTGGTAGGGGCGGATCAGCATGTGCTGGAATCTAGCAGCTTCAGCCCGCTGCTTCTGTGGAGGTTGGAGCGGAGAGGGGGCTGTTCTGGTTTTAGCTTTGCTTGGCTTTGACTAAAGCCACTCTCCCCTTGCGGGATGGAAGGGGCCGGCTGACGAACCGCAGGTTCGTGGCCCCTGGAACGACCTTGCGCCAGCGCAAGGGCCGGGGCGCGGAGCGGGGGTTGGGGAGAGGGGAGCGCGAAGCGTGCTTTCAACCGACGAACACAGCACGCCAAGAGCCCCCATCCCAATCACCGCGACATCGAATAAGGCAACGTCGCCGCATCCGCAGCCCAAGACTTGTTCGGCTCAGCCTGCATCGTAAACCGCAGCTCCCCACCAGCAACAATCTCCTGATGCGTCACATAAGCCCGATCCAGCGGCTTGCCATTGAGGCTCACCGAACCAACATACGTATGCGCAGCATCCAGCCCGGTAGCAACGATGTTGAAGCGCTTCCCATCAGGCAGATTCAAGGTCGCCTGCGGCAGGAACGGCCGACCGATGATGTACTGGTTGCTGCCCGGCGTAACCGGATAGAAACCCAGCGCGGTAAATACATACCAGGCCGACATCTGCCCAAGATCATCGTTACCCGCCAAGCCATCCGGGCGTGCCGCGTACTGCGTGTCCATGATCTGCTTCAAGCGTGCCTGCGTGCGCCACGGCTGCCCCGCATGTGCATACAGATAGGCAACATGGTGACTGGGTTCGTTGCCATGCGCGTACCAGCCAATCAGTCCAGTGATGTCTTCCATATGCGCGAAGATTGAAGGATCAACCTTGGCTTCAAACACATCGTCCAGACGCTGCAGCAGCTTGTCGCTGCCGCCATGTGCCGCCGCCAAGCCGGCGACATCCTGCGGTACGTACCACGAGTACTGCCAGGCATTGCCTTCAGTGAAGTCCGTGCCATAGCCACTTGCGCTGGGATCGAACGGCTCGCGGAAACTGCCATCGCGCTTGCGCGCCCGCATGAAGCCGGTGCTCGGGTCGAAGGCATGCTTCCAGTTCGCCGCACGCTTGTTGAACTCGCTTGCGACTTCGGTCTTGCCCATGTCCTTGGCAACCTGCGCGATGGTCCAGTCGTCATAGGCATATTCCAGTGTCTTGCTGGCCGCTTCGCCTTCCTCGTCGATCGGCACATAGCCGAGCTCGCGGTACTGCGCGATGCCGTCATACGGACCATAGTTGGCGCTGGCGACCAACGCTTGCAGCGCTTCTTCGGTGTCATAGCCACGGATGCCCTTCATATAGGCATCGGCGATCACCGGCACCGCGTGGTAGCCGATCATGCACCAGGTCTCCAGGCCGTGGAACGACCACACCGGCAGCACGCCGTAAGGACTTTCGCGGCGTGAGGCCAGCAGCGAGTTGACGAAATCATTGGTGCGTTGCGGTGGCTGCACCAGCGTGGCCAAGGGGTGCAGGGCGCGATACGTGTCCCACAGCGAGAAGGTCGAATAGTTCGTCCAGCCTTTGGCCTGATGCACCGCGTTGTCCGGCCCGCGATAACGGCCATCGCTGTCCATGAACAAGGTTGGCCCAAGCAGCGTGTGATACAGCGCGGTGTAGAAGCGCGTGCGTTCGTCCGCGCTGCCCTGCGCTTCGACTGCGCCCAACGCCTCGCTCCATTGCTGCTTGGCGGCAGCGCGCATGCCATCGAAATCCCAGCCCGGCGCTTCCGCATCCAGGTTGGCAATCGCACCTTCCTCGCTGACCGGCGAGATCGCCACCTTCACCAACAGTGGCTTGCCAGCCTCCGGTACCACATCAAAGGCGGCAACCAACTGCCGCCCTTCGATCTGCGCGCGCTGCGTCGGGTCTTTCTCGCCCGGCGGCGGGAAGCCCTTGTAGGCCACATCCTGCTCGGTGTCGTGCAACTGATGGCCGCTGAGCGGCTGCGAGAAACGCATCGCGAAGTACAGCTGCCGGCCCGGCGCCCAGCCGCGGGTCTCGCGGAAGCCGGTAACCGTGCCATCGGCCCGCACCCGCAAGCGCGACCACAGGATCTTGCCCGGGTAGTCATACATGCTGGTACGCATGTCCAGCACGACATGCGCCGGCTTGCCGGCAGGGAAGCTGTAGCGGTGCATGCCAACGCGCGCGCTGGCGGTGAGCTCGGCGCGCACCTTGTAGTCTTCCAGCGTCACCGCGTAATAGCCCGGCTGCGCGGTCTCGCTGGCATGACTGAAGCGCGAGGTATAGCCGCTCAAGGGCTGATCCGGATTGCCGCGCTCCAGCTTCAACTCACCGGTAGTCGGCATCAACAACAGATCACCCAGATCCGAATGGCCGGTACCGGAGAAATGTGTATGCGAGAAGCCGACGATGGTGGTGTCGTCATAGCGGTAACCCGCCGCCCAGCCATAGCCGTTCTTGCGCGACTGGATGCGGGTATCGGGGGACAGCTGGACCATGCCGTAAGGGACAGTCGCCCCGGGATAGGTGTGGCCCTCGCCACCGGTACCAATGAAGGGGTTCACGGCGGCATAGGCGGCTTCGTTGGCGGCGGGCGAGGCCGCCAGCGCTGAAGACGGTGCCAACGAGGAGGTTGCCACGGTTGCTGCAAGCACTAACAGGGTCGCGCCAAGCTGCTTCATCCAGCACCTTTTGGATCGGTCTAATGTTGGGAAGCTAGCATGTCCAAGGGCGCCATTGCCGACCATCGGTCGAGTCCAGCTTCGCAGCGCAAAATTACGGTTCCAATTAAAAAGGGGAGGCGAGCCGGCGTTGCCTCGAATGGGGCTGGCTGTATGGCTTCAGCCTAGACCTTCATCAGTTCAATGGAGCCTGCAGATGTTTTGGCTGTCCAATGCTCCTGCCCCGGCAGAAAACGTGTGGGTATCGCATTGCGCGCGTCCATATTGTGGATCACGGCCGCTAGGTGTTCTTTCTTCAACGCTGCCCGATCCGGTGAGATCAGGGCCTCTTCTTGCAGATCCAATGCCATGACGGCAGAGACCGGGGCATAGGCTGGATCCAGGAAACTATTCGCTGGAACTGCGACCTTTTCACCTCCTGATCCTGTTTTTTCCAAGCTGGGCCGATGGGCGTGATCCATATGCGTCGTTTGGCCAGTAGCCCTGTTCAGATGCAGCTGTATTGCGCCGACAGAGTAGAGGACTTCACAAGCAGTAGGGGTCTGGCTGATTCCATGCAATGTGCGGAAGTTGCTCTGCAGTAGATGTTGGTTTATTGCAATGACGTAGGGTTCGTTGCTGCCGACGATTCCCTTGGACAGATATCCCCTTTGACCTTTGGGTATGCCCGTCAATTTTTCAAATTTCTCCTTCAGGGAACTCGTATAGCGTAAAGCGATCTCCGTATGTGGATATGTCCAGACGCCCTCGTTATCTCCAGATAAGAGCCAGCTAGGGCTAATTCCTCGAGGTTCAGGGGTTACCAGTTCTATCCACACGGTGATACCACCCTTGGATGCCTTGAAGTCTGGCCCTTCGCGGGCGCTGGAAAGAGTGAATCCGTTGTCCCAGAGGTACTTCGCTAACAGCATTTCTGCCAAACGCTGGTGATGCTTATGAGGGTTTCCACTAGCCAGCTCTTGTGAGAACTGTGGATCATCGAGCCCATGCTCCCGGAATCGGTCAAATAGCTTTGAGAGCGTGCTGAGCACCTGTTTGCGATTATGCGGGCGGGCGGGGCTCCATCTATCACGAACTTGACGAAGGAATTCGGATTTCAGCGAGGCGATGGTTTCATGCATGACGGCGACTATCGAGGCGGTCTTGCTCCTATAAAAGGGGGCTGGATGAGAGTTTGCAAGTCTGCCGCCACTGTTGATTGGTCGAATTGGAGACTCAGTACAGGCCAGCTATTTGCCCCAAACGCAAAAACCCCCTGATTGCTCAGGGGGTTTTTGCGTAATCTGGCGGAGAGAGGGGGATCCAGTTGAAACCGAGCCAACCCCTTGAACCGCTTGGCATTCACAAACCGGGATTGTGCCCTGTCTTGTGCCGCGCGCATTGTAGCTGGTCGTAGCAGCGGATGACTACCCTGATGCTGCCTTGTAGGCAGCAATCGCTGCCCACAAGGCAGCGGCCGGCACCAACTCTAGATGGAGCTGCGACGGGCCAGGCTGCCGCGCATTTTCCCGGTCTTTTTCCCTTGCTTGGCAGCGCTGGCGGCCTTGCGCCGTTTCTTCATGGTCCGGCGCAGACTTTTGCCGCTTGCGTCGTAACCTGCGGCTTTGAGGAGTTTGTCAGCGGCAACGGCGGCCGCGCGGCGAGTGGCTTTGTCCATTGCCAGTTCTTAGCGCGTTTCCGCCGATGCGCAAGCCCGGCGGCGCACCGGCGCCGCCCCCTGCCTTTTCCCCCAGGGGCGGGGCGAGCGGCAGCGAGGCCAGAAGGGCGGCGTAGCCGCCCGTGCTGTTGCGGTTGCCGCTGAACCCAAGCGCAGCCCGCCCAGCGACGAAGCCCGTGCGCGTGTTTTCCTGGTAGTGACCCCTCGGCCGCGAAAGGCGCCAACGGCGGCCTTGAGCAACGGGGGGGCGCTGGCAGCGCGCCCCCCTGCGACCCCCCGGCTGCCGAGGACCGTCGCCGGAGGCGTCGGCCTCGGCCTTTCAGTTCGCCTGTTCAAAACGCGTGGCGTTTTGGGCGGGCAACCCGTTTTGCGGGTCGCTGGGCACGAGCCCCCCACCCGCCAGGGCTAGGAATAACGAGATGGTCGGCCCGCGGTTGAAGTGCCTTGCGGCTGCGGGTGTGCCGGCGGGGAACGACCCCGTGACGGCCCAGCATGGTTCACAGCGTCGCCGCTGCTGCCCCCGGTCCACGCCGCCCACGGTCTGTTGTGGGCGTCTCTATCGGGCTGCGGCTGAGCCAGCGTTCGCCTACGGTTACACGTAGACCCAGGTTTCGGGGGTGCCTTACACAGTTCAGCCCCCAGGCCCCAGTTGCCGCGTGCTTGCCCAGTGAAGGGCTGACCAACAGAACCGTTTGATGGCTACGAACCACCCCCGCCTAGTGCTGATCACACAGGCCGTCCGAGTGGGAGCGAAAAAGAGGACGAGGAAAGGGGTTGCGGTCGGCTCAAGGCTTGGTAGGCTGACCCTATGGGGCCACCGCCTGGGCTCGGTAGCTGATTTCTACCTTTGCTCGCCTCTGGGTTTCGCCTACCCAGGGGCCTTGAACTCAAAGTAAAACGCCTCCGGCCTTTGTCAAGCCGGGGGCGTTTTCGTCTGCTGCCGGTCTCAGGCTGTGCGTTGACCATGTGCGAATATGCCTTTCTTATCCCGTTTTGGGGTAAAATGGTTCGCTGTTGATGAGGAAGCGCCGTTGGATATGCCCGTTCGTAAGAAGTCCACACCGACCAGCACGGTCGGACGGGGAAAAGCCGTGAAGTTAGCCAACGCCCCGACGGTTGGGGTCTACGAGGACAGTGCGGTCCGTCTAGAGTTGGGCGACAGCCTGAACGCCTATGAGCATTGGCCAGCGCCTACCGTGATCGTGTCCGATGGTGCGTATGGTGTGCTGGGTTTCGAGGGCGATACATCCGACCATCTGGGCATGCCCGATTGGTATGAACCGCATGTAGAGGCCTGGAGCCGTAAAGCGACCGGGCAGACCACCCTGTGGTTCTGGAACTCGGAGATCGGATGGGCAGCGGTCCACCCAGTGTTGGAGCGGCACGGGTGGCGCTACGTCAACGCCAACGTTTGGAACAAGGGCAAGGCCCACATTGCCGGCAACGTCAACACGGCAAAGATTCGACGTTTCCCTGTGGTGTCAGAAGTTTGCGTGCAATACGTGTTTGAGCCGAAGCTTGACGGCTTGACACTTCAGCGTTGGCTCCATAGGGAATGGAAGCGCACCGGCCTGGCAATGAGGAAGGCCAATGAGGCTTGTGGGGTAAAGGATGTTGCCGTGCGCAAGTATCTCGACCAAGGCCACCTTTGGTATTACCCACCGCCGGAAATGTTTGAGAAGATGGCACGTTACGCCAATGAGCATGGTGACCCTGAAGGTCGGCCATACTTTTCGGAAGACGGCCGAACACCAATGTCTGCGGCTGACTGGACCCGCTACCGCTCAAAGTTCCACTGTCCAATGGGTTATACGAACGTTTGGGATCGAGGGGCCCTCCATGGACGTGAACGAGTCAGGGTGCCAGACGTAAGTTCTAAGGCTGCTCACCTTAACCAGAAGCCGCTTGATCTCATGCGCCTCATCATTGAAGCGGCGAGCGACCCCAGCGATGTGGTCTGGGAACCCTTTGGTGGTTTGTTCTCAGCTTCTTTGGCTGCCCGCCAAGTGGGCCGCCGCGCATTCTCATGCGAGTTAGACCCTACCTATTTCCAGTTAGGAGTGGGGCGCTTCCAGGGCGAGGAGTCCTAAGGCTCTACGACGCTTTCGCCATCGCCTTCGCGTATGTCGAAAGCGTCTGCCAAGGCAAGAGCTACCGCTGCCTCTCCTCCGCGCGACAAAAGCCGATTCCATTCGCCAATGGTGCGGCCATGCAGCACAGTGCCGTAGGTGCGGCGTTTGAAGGCCTCTATCTCAGCGTGGACGATTCGGTCCATCTTGGCGAAGTTGGTGTCGAGTCGATAGGGGAACCGAGCCATCAGCTGAGCCAGCCGCGTTTGATAATCATGGGCCGGGGAATAAGCATTTCCTCCGGGGCCCCACGAGGCTACTAGCGCTTGCGCCTCGGCAAACTGTGCAGGGGTGCCTTGGAACTTGTAACCGGCAGTATTGGTCTGCTGAAGATTGACTGTGCGCGCAGCTGTATCGTTTGGCTCGATGACCAAGTAGTCCGGCGGGTTGTGATAGTGGTCATCGCGGGCTTTAGCTACTGACGCCCCTGACACTACTACGATGTCGACTACGTGAGGCTTGCCGAAAATGAGGAACTCCGGAAGCCACGCCAGCATGGCAACATAGGTGTTGTTGTTAGTGAAATGGTTCTGGCTGTCCTTGAATCGCGCCGTGATTTCCGTAGCAAGCGGGAACCACGCCTTGATCTCAAAGCCCGGAGTAGGCACCACCTTCCCGAGAAAAACCGTATCGGGAAATCCGGGGTCCTGGCGGTGCCAATGGCCCCAGCCTTCAAACTCGGGAAACTCGTTGAGGTATTCGCAGGTATTGAACTCGATGAGATTGCCAACCAAGGGCGAAAGCTTTGAGACAATCTTCGCCAGGTTGATGGCGGCCGCAGGCGAAACCGGCTTCGCAACCTCAAGCACGTCGAACTCGTGCCCCCGCAGACCCGACAGATGTGCGCTGGCTAGTGCAATGACATCTGCCGTCTTCATCGGGCACTCCGATGCACTCGACCCAGCAAGTCGGCAGGGTCTATGCCCAAGCAATCGCATACTGCGATGAAATCGACGACATCTAGCCGACGTTCACCGAGCTCATACTTGGAGACGAATGATTGGACGCGCTGAAGGCGTTTGGCCACTTCGGCTTGAGTCAATCCAGCTTGCTCGCGCGCCTCGATAAGAGACGCGCGCAACTGGGCGTAGAAGGGACTGTTTAACGGTGCGGGCATGAGCCATACCCTAAAGCCCAGAACGGAATAACCCATTTTGGGATCAATAGCGACTATCCATGACGTCAACGGAACCTTGGGGGTGTTCCCTTTGTCTCTGGGCTTGTCGGTTGGAGTGGGGGAAATGGCTCCGTTCGGAGCGAGGGTTGCAACGAAGGCGACCACTGTTTCGGGAACTGCAAGCTCTCTTCCGGGTGGGCCTTCAAGAACCCCTCCATCAAGCGCTTCCGGTGGCACTCGGCCTCGGCGGTGGTGGCGTCCTGGGCGGTGATGGCCTGTTGCTCGGCCTGCTTGGCATGAACCACTGCTTCCTCGGATTGCTTCACCGCGTCCTGTAGATCGCGCAGGGTCCTAGGCGTCCAGCCGAGGCGCTGGGCCAGCTTGTCCTTGCCCTTCAACCCGATTTCGCCTTGGTCGCGGTAATACCGGGCATCGAGCCGGGCGCGCCGGGCCTGCTTGAGGTCGGCGGCGGCTTGGTCACGCATGGTGGTGGCCAACTGCGCCTCGCCCTCGGCCTGGAGATAGGCCCGGGCCAGAGAACGGGGCAAAGGCTCGCTGTGGTTCTGCGCCCAAGCCAGGGCCCGCCGGATCAGTTCGGCAATGTCTTTTTCCAACTGGGCCAGCCACAGGTTGGCCAGCCGGGCGACTTGTTCGCTTTCCTTCGTCCCGTTGCCGGTGACGCGGGAGTGGCCAGTGGCCGGTAGTTGGATCTTGGACCGATGCGCCTGCTGACCGGCCGCGTGAGCGGCAGGCCGGGGCACGGATGCCCCGGCCCGAGGTGCGCGCGGCACGCGTGCACGCGCCCGGACGGCGGCCCCGGCTTCGGCCGTTACGGGCTGGGCTGGAACCCCGAGCAGCGCTGGACCGGTGCGGTAATGTCCCGGTGCATTCTTCCGCAGAACACAACCAAATCCGGCGGTTTCGGGAGCTCGTCGTCCCCCGGCGGCCAGGCCAGGGTTAAGGCCGTGGAGTGGGCGCAGCGCAGGCACGCGCTCGTCGCCAGGTCCGGGTTTTCGGAGTCGGAGAGCATCAACGCTATGTCGAGTGAGAGCGGGGGCGCGGCGATGCTGGGATTGGGCTGGGTCATGGCGTGGGGCCTGTGGGGTGGAAAGGGCGTGGCGCGGCTGGACCGCCGATTGCTGGCGTTCCAGCAAGGCACGGGCATGCAGGGCCTGCTCATCGACCACGGCCAAGCGGCCTTTGGCAGCGGCCTGGGCTTTAAGTTCGCGGAAGCGGTCGGCCTGGGCTTGGGCGTGCTGGGCGTTTTCCGTGCGCACCCTCTGGACGCATTCGGCGCGGGGGCTGCGCTTGCCCCGGCGGGCCGCAGCGGTGGCCGTCCGGCCCACCTTCGGTTCCGGTTGGCGGTCCAGTTCGGCGGCGCGGGCAAAGTCCCCGACATTGGATGCTGCCACCTGCTGGTCCAACAGGCTGCGGTGGTCCACGCGGACGGACAAGCCTGCACGTTCCAGGTGCTGGTTGATGGTGCTGGCCACTTTTGCGCGAACTTCGTCCACCGCACCGGTTTTGCGGTCGTCCAGTTCACGGGTTTTCGCGCCCAGCCCGGTGAGCTCCATCCGCCGGGTGGTGGCGAGTATGTGCACGTGGTGGTTGCGCTCGTCGGCGTTCTTGTCGGGGGCGTGAATGGCGAACATGGCCGCAAAACCGAACTGCTCCACCAAGTTGGCGGTGAGGTCGCGGGCCAGCTCGGCGCGTTGCGCGTCGGTCAGTTCGTGCGGCAGAGACACCAGGAACTCCCGTGCCACCACCGAGTTTTTCCGCGTCTCTGCGGCTTCGGCGGCGTTCCAGAGTTGGGCCGGGTCTTGGACCCACTCGGGGGAACCGGCCGGGGCCAGAATGCCTGAGGCCACCACGCCTTGCTTGCGGGTGTAATCGTGACGCTCGCCGGTGCGCAGGTCGGCAAGGTCCAGGCCCGCGCGATACGCCGCGCCGGCCACGGCGCTGGCGCCTTGGCTACGACTGACGGTTTTGATTTCGCAACGGTAAATGGCCACGGGATCCCCAGACGAAAATAGCCCGCCAGTCCCCGTTTACGGGGGCGTCCGGCGGAAGGGGCAGCGAATGCCGAAGGCGTTCGCGGGGTGTCGGGGGCGAAGCCCCTGACCGCGGGCAAACTCCGAAGGAGTTTGCATAACCGCGCTCTTGTTGTTTTCTTCGGGCGCTTCGCACCCTCTGAAAACCCTTTGAGAACCGGGCTGCTCGCTGTGCTCGCTTGCCCCTGCAATCAGGGTCCCATGCACGCAAAAACTGTCAACTTTTTAGCCAAAAGCAAAAGCCGTGCTCGCTGCTCGCTCGCGCCAGGTATTGGGGCGGTGCCCCCTTGCCTTCGGCCTGTTTTCTGGTTGCATTGGTTATCAGGGCTATTTTTGAGCGTGTCGTGGTAGATGTTGAGAAGCAAAAACTAAAACTCTCCAAACTGCTGGAGGTGGCTGCAAAGGAGCAAGCCAAACTCTTGCTGGCGGAGAGGCAACAGAAAGCACGGGAGGCCCGTCAGGTCGCCCGGGAGAAAGCCAAGGAGCGTGCCAAGCTGTTCCGCTCGGCCGATGCACACCGAAAAATCGTGCTGGGCGGGCTGACCATTGCCGCCGAAGCCGATGGCTGGGACCCGGCCGAAATCGTCGGGGCGCTGCTGGTGATTGGCGAGCGGATGGCCACGCACCCGAACGTGCGGGGCCAGCTCCGCGAAAAGGGTATTCAGCATCTGGAGGCGCGGGCGGCAGCCCGTGAAGGGGCGCGGTCATGAATCGCCCCAAGACCCCCGACCCGTTGTTGGCCCGACAGATGGAAGCCCTGCGCGCCCAGTTCCTGGCCAATGCGCTGGGCCTGCCGTTGCCGTATTTCTACGCCACGTCGGATTTTCTGGCAGAGGTGAGTTGCTGGTGTCTAAGCTGCCCGATGAGCGCCAGCAGGAAGCGATGGCCGCGTTGAAGGCCATCGCTGGAAAGGTTTAAGCCCGTTCCTTGGTTCGGTTGCTGGGCTTGCTGTCAGGCAGCTCAGTCAACAGGGGGCGCAAGGCGTCCAAGTTGAGCGCATAGGCCAGCACCGACAGGCCGGGAGACTTGCCGGCACCGTGTAGTTTCTCGGCGGCGGTGAATTCCCGGCTGTAAGTCGCATGGTGTTCGTCGTCCAGTTCGTGGCCGACGATTTGGGCCCGCATTTCCGAGGCGACGCCAGCGGTCTGCATCTCCTGGATGACGCTCTTGCGCAGGCTGTGGAAGCCGCGTTTGGCTTTCGGCCAATCGGCAGACAGCTTGCCCAGGTAGTAGCCGAACGCTTTGGAAATCCAGTTACCGGGCCCGTTCTTGGCGTTGGTGGCGGCTTGCGGGAACAAGCGGGTATCGCCACGGTCCCGCAGCCGCTGCACGTAGTTGAGGAAGCCCAGCGCCAGCAGGTCGGCGTGGATGGGCACCACCCGTTTGGAGACATCGCTTTTAAGCCGCTGGTTCTCGCCTTCGTCGGTCACGTGGAGGACGGGCACGCCGTCGGCCTCTGCCACGTCCGTCAGCAGTAGTTGCCCGACTTCGCCGGCCCGGCCGCCGGTGTAAAGGCCCAGCAGGGCGGCCCAGCGTGCACCGGGGGAAAGCCTGACGACCTGCTCGGGCGCGTAGAGAGTGTGGATCTGGGGCAGGGTGAAGGCCTTGAAGCCCAGCTTTTTCCGCTGGCGCTTTTCCTTGGCTGTGTAACGCACGTGGCCCTTGGCCGGGTTGTCCGCGGTCGGGAAGTGACCGGATTTGGTAGCCCAATCGAAGAAGCCGCCCGCACCGCCTAGGTAGGACTGTTTGTTGTAGATGGAGGGCGTGCTGTTGCCCTTGTCGCGCAAATGTTGATAGAAGCGCGCCATGTCAGGCCGGCCGATGGTGTGCACCTGGCGGTTGCTGCCGATGTAGTCCACCAGCATGTTGATGGCCGTGCCCTTGATGGTCAGGGTCTTGGGGCTGGTGAACACCTCAAGGCTTTTCAGCCATGCGTCGCGCGCCTTGCCCATGGAAATGGCTTCGGCCACGACAGCGGCCGGAGCCGTTGGCGCAGGTGCAGCAGGTGCCGGAGAGGGGGCAGGGGGCTCGTAGCCGTCCAGCATGGCCATGAGCGGGTCCTTTTCATACAGCGCTGCCAGTTCGGCGTTGCGACCGCGTGGGGCCGTGGCTTGGCGGTAAAGCCGGACGTCGTCGTCATTGTCCAGTTGCCAGCGCTCGACGATGGAGCCATCGGCGCGTTGCGTGCGTTCCAGCGTGAGTTCCGGCAGACGGCTTTTGCTCAAGCGTGCAATCAACGCGTCCACGTCGTCCTTGCTCATCCCTGTGTCCTGTATGGCGGTGAAAGCCGCAGCATAGCGGGCGGACAGCTCCAATGCGGCCAACCGTGCGGCCAGCAGGTCAGCGCCCAGCGAACGCTTGAGGAAAGCGCGTCCAACCCTTTGACGCAATGCAGAGGGAACGCGGATGCGGAAGAGGTAACGGCCTGACGCGGCCTTCGTAAGGTAGTGAGGAAGTGCCATCGGAGTTGTGCCCCGATTTGTGCCCTGCCCGCGATCTTTTAGCCAACAAAAAACCCCTGTAAAAACAGGGGCTTATGTAATGCTGGCGGAGAGAGGGGGATTCGAACCCCCGAAGCGCGGTTTAGACGCTTACACACTTTCCAGGCGTGCTCCTTCAACCACTCGGACACCTCTCCGGATCCTGCCGTGCTAATGCCTCGGCAGGGGCGTGGATTCTATAGGGACTGGCGGCTGTTCACAAGCACCCCCTTAACGGGGTGCTGGCGGATGGGTTGGGCGTGGCACAATGGGGCTTCAGATGAAGACGGTTGCCTGATGTCCTATCTCGTCCTTGCCCGCAAGTGGCGTCCGAAGCGTTTTGCCGAGTTGGTGGGCCAGGAACACGTGGTCCGCGCGCTCAGCAATGCGCTCGACAGTGGCCGCGTCCACCACGCCTTTCTGTTCACCGGCACCCGGGGTGTCGGCAAGACCACCATTGCCCGCATCTTTGCCAAGTCGCTGAACTGCGAGAACGGCACCAGCGCCGACCCCTGCGGTCAGTGCCGGGCCTGCCTGGACATCGATGCTGGTCGTTACATCGACCTGCTGGAAATCGATGCCGCGTCCAATACCGGCGTGGATGACGTGCGCGAGGTGATTGAGAACGCCCAGTACATGCCCTCGCGTGGGCAGTACAAGGTCTACCTGATCGACGAAGTGCACATGCTCTCCAAGGCAGCGTTCAATGCGCTGCTGAAGACGCTGGAAGAGCCGCCGGAGCACGTGAAGTTCCTGTTGGCCACCACCGATCCGCAGAAGCTGCCGGTCACGGTGCTCAGCCGCTGCCTGCAGTTCAACCTGAAGCGCCTGGACGAGGAGCAGATCCACGGCCAGATGTCGCGGATCATGACGGCCGAACAGATCGATTTCGACGACAGCGCTTTGGTGCAGCTGGCACGCGCGGCCGATGGCTCGCTGCGTGATGGTCTGTCGCTGCTGGATCAGTCCATTGCCTATGCCGGTGGCGCGCTGCGCGACGACGTGGTGCGCACGATGCTGGGCACGGTCGATCGCACTCAGGTCAGCGCGATGCTCGATGCCTTGGCCGATGGCGAAGGTGCGCGCCTGCTGCAGGTGGTTGCCGGGCTGGCGGAGTTCTCGCCGGACTGGAGCGGGGTGCTGGACGCCTTGGCCGAAGGCCTGCACCGGATCCAGGTGCAGCAGCTGGTGCCGGGCACTTCGGTGCCGGGTGAGGGCGTCGACGCCGTGGCCTTCGCCCAGCGCCTGCGCCCGGAAGTGGTGCAGCTCTGGTATCAGATGGCCCTCGGTGGCCGTCGCGACCTGCATCTGGCGCCCAGCCCGCGTGCTGGCTTTGAAATGACTGTGCTGCGCATGCTGGCGTTCCGCCCGGCAGGCGCGGTACCGGCGACGCCGGAAGGCAGTGCGTCCGGGACTGGTGCAGGCGTGGGTGGCAACACGCCTGCACCGGCCGTTGCGGCAGCGTCGGCGCAAACCGCCAAGCCGGTTGCAGCGCAGGCTGCACCAGCTGCAGTCGCACCTGTGTCAGAACCCAAGCCCGAGCCTGTACCCGAACTCGCAGCCGTCGTGCCGCAACAAGCCGGGCCTGTGCCGGAACCCGCAGCGCCCGCGCCTGAGCCCGTGCAAGCTCCGGTTGCAGCTCCGGCCCCGGTTCAAGCCGCCAAGCCCGCAGCAGCCGATGAAGATCTGCCGCCATGGGCGGTTGAGGCGGCGGAAGCGAATGCGCGTGACGAGGCGATGGCGGCCGAAATGGCCATGCCAGAAGCGTCCGAGTCCATTGAAACGCCGGTTGAAGCGCCGAAGCCGGCGCCCGTCGCTGCGCCGCAGCCGGTCCAGCAGGCCGAGCCGGTGCGCCCAACCGGCATCGCCATCGAGCCGGCGGCACCCGCAGAGTCAGTTGCACCGTCGCAGGGCGGGCGTAGCTTGAACGACGCAGAACAATGGCTGGACTTGATCGACGACAGCGGCCTGAGCGGTCCGTCGCGCGAGCTGGCCGCCAATGCAGCCTTCGTCAATTTCCAGCACGGTGTGCTGCGGCTGGCCTTGTTGCCGGGCTTTGAATATCTGCAGTCTGAGCGGGCCTTGAATGCCTTGGCGCAGGCGCTGTCGCAGGCCTTGGGTAGCACGCCCAAGATCCTTATTGAGACTGGCAACGCCCAGGCTGAAACCTTGCACCAGCGCGCAGATCGCCAGCGCGGTGAACAGCAATCCGCGGCCGAAGCCGTGTTCATGGCCGACCCCCAGGTGCAGCAGCTGATACAGCAGGGTGCACGGGTCGTGGCCGATTCCATCCGTCCTTTCAAAGAGTAACGAACCATGCGCGGCAATATCGCCCAAATGATGCAGCAGGCCCAGAAAATGCAGGAAAACCTGCAGAAGGCCCAGGAAGAAATCGCCAAGTTGGAAGTCACCGGCAGTGCCGGCGGCGGCATGGTCAGCGTGACCCTGAGTGGCACCAAGGAGTGCCGCAAGGTGCGTATCGATCCGTCGGTGCTGAGCGATCCGGAAATGGCTGAAGACCTGATTGCAGCCGCGTTCAACGACGCCGCCAACAAGATCGACGCCGAATCGCAGAGCCGCATGGGCTCGGCCACCGCCGGCATGAAGCTGCCGCCGGGCATGAAGCTGCCGTTCTGATGTGGCCCGCGCCGGCTTGACCGGCGCATGTACGTCCCCGCGCCGCGAAGCCTCCGGGCTTCGCGCGTTTGTTTTAGCGATACGCCTGCTGTGATGAGACCGTTGCGATGAGCCTGCCGCTGCTGGAACAACTGATCGAAGCCTTCCGCGTGCTGCCCGGCGTTGGCCAGAAGACGGCCCAGCGCATGGCCTACCACGTGCTTGAGCGTGCCCGTGACGGTGGCCAGCGACTGTCGGAAGTGCTGGCCGAGGCCATCGAGAAGATCGGCCACTGCAAGCAATGCCGAGATTTCAGCGAAACCGAGCTGTGCCCGGTCTGCGCCAGCAGCAGCCGCGAGCGGCAGATGCTGTGCGTGATCGAATCACCGGCCGATCGCTTGGCGATTGAGCACGCCACCAGCTACCGCGGTGTGTATTACGTGCTGCAGGGGCGCTTGTCGCCGCTGGACGGCATTGGCCCGCGTGAGCTGGGCCTGGATCAGCTGGAAACACGTTTGGCGCTGGGCGAAGTCACCGAGCTGATCATCGCCACCAACTCCACCGTTGAAGGTGAGGCCACGGCGCATTACCTGGCGCAGTTGGCACGGCGCAACAAGGTGCGTCCCAGCCGTCTGGCGCAGGGCCTGCCCTTGGGTGGCGAGTTGGAATACGTGGATCGCGGCACTTTGTCGCATGCGTTTGGTAGCCGCAGCGAAGTCGGCGAATAAGCGGTGCCGGGGTTGTAAGCTGTAGGCCGTTTACTGCAGCGAGCCCCCACATGACCGACACCATCTTCGGCAAGATCATCCGTCGCGAAATTCCCGCCGCCATCGTCTACGAAGACGATGAAGTGCTGGGCTTCAAGGACATCGCCCCGCAGGCGCCGGTGCATGTGCTTTTCATTCCAAAGAACGAGGTCATCCCGACCCTGGATGACCTGCAGCCGACGCAGGCGCATCTGATTGGCAAGCTGGCCCTGGCGGCTGCGGCTTATGCACGCCAGGAAGGCTTTGCCGAGAATGGCTACCGGATCGTGATGAACTGCCGCGAAGATGCCGGGCAGACCGTGTTCCACATCCACCTGCATCTGCTGGCGGGCGCGCCGCTGGGACATTTTGGCGCGTGAGAAAGCTGCTTTTGTAGGAGCGGCGTAAGCCGCGCAGCCGGTAGCAACCAAGCAACTGCGAAGCCTGTTCGCGCGATCCAGCAGTTTCTGATTGCGCTATGTCGCTTGCGGCGGAGGGATCTGTGGCTTCGCGGCTTACGCCGCGCCAACAAAAGAACCAAAGGCATCTAAGAGCCAAACAAAAACGCCGCCCCTTGGGGCGGCGTTTTCAGTTTGTTACCACCAACCGCGGTAACCCCAGCCCCAGCCGGGACCCCAACCCGGGCCCCACGGGCCGTACGGGTAGGCGGGCACTACTTCCACTTCGCGCTGTACCGGCCACAGATAGACCACGTCGGCGGCGAGCTTGGGCAGCGGGTAATCGTATTCGCCGATCTTGGTGCTCTGGTAGCCATCGATGCGGCCGATGAAGGTCACATCGCGGCCCGGCTCGAACACCGCCGGATCATAGAAGCCGCTGCGGCAGGCCAGGAAGCGACCATCGCTGGCATCGCTCGAACTGGTGGTCGGGCGGCCGCTGGCATTGAGCGGGCGGGCCAGCATCTGGAAGCAGGTTTGGCCTTGGCCGGGGATGGTTTCGATGATACGGCCACCCCAGCGTACCGGCGCGCCGGTCTGCTTCTGCGCCACCGCGTCTCGCGGTGAAACGGGGGTGAACTGGCCCTGTAGCGGCTTGGGTGCAGTGGCACAGGCAGCCAGTACCAAGCTGGCGGCGGCAACAAGGAGGATGCGGGTCTTCATGTTCGTACTCCGGGTTTCGGGCGGTGCCTGTGCAGGTCCGCCAATAATGAAACGACATCCGATCGAGCGCCAGCGTAGCGCGCCTGGGTGAAACGCTGGCTGAGCGCCAGCAGGTCGCTGCCGGGGCGGGCCTGGTCGACGCGGCTGGCCCAGTCGCTGGCGGTTTCGAAAGGTTCACGGCCAAGTCCGAGACGCTGGTAGCGGCGGTCCAGCCGGTGCCAGGCGCGCAGCAGTGGGTCGCGCTGGCGCTCGCCACGGGCCAGCAGCCAGGCCATCAAGCCCAAGGCAAGAACGGCAAAGGCTGCAAACAAGGCAACCAGCTGGGAGGGGCTCAACTGTTTGATGCCGATACCGCTGAGCAGGCGCTGCTGACGTTCGGCATTGAAGGACAGCACGGCGGTATTCCAGCCGCGACGAAGGAAATCGCTGTACTGCAGCAGGCTGCTCCAACGAGCGGGCAAGTTCAGCCCGCTGGTGTTGCTGTCGCCGATACGGTCTTCCAGTGTGTCGTAGATGCGCTCCGGCGCGACTGCTGCGGTGGGATCAACCCGAACCCAGCCGCGTTGTGGCAACCAGACTTCGGCCCAGGCATGCGCATCAAGCCGTCGCACCACCCAATAGTTGCCGAAGCGGTTGCGCACGCCGCCGGCATAGCCGGTGACAACGCGTGCTGGAACACCCGCACCACGCATCAGCACCACGAAGGCCGCACTGAAGTGCTCGCAATAGCCGGCCTTCTGGTCGAACAGGAATTCGTCGACGGAATGGCGGCCGGCCAGTGGCGTGTTCAAGGTGTAGGCGAATTCGCGGTGGATCCAGTCCAGACTGCGCTGTACCAGCGCTGCATCATCATTGCCGGCCTCGCTGCGCCATTGCCTGGAGAGCGCCAGCGTGCGCGGATTGAAGCCGTCCGGCAGTTGCAGGGTTTGCCGGCGCAGGCGGGCGGGCAGCTCGGACTGGAACGCAGCGACAGGGCTGGATTGCATGCGCCAGCGGGACAGCGCGGTGAGTGGCTGTGGTGTGGTCAGGCTGTAGTCGGCATCCAGCTGGCTGCCTGCTGGGGCCTGCAAGGGCAGGTCCAGCGCAACCAGCTCGCGCCGATCGGTGGGCTCGTATTCGATCTGGTAGTCCCAGCGTTGCGTGCCGTTGGTCACGCTGGGCACGCGCTCGGCGCGCTGGCTCTGCGAGCGTGACCAGCGGCGACCATCAAAGCGGGTGAGTACCGGGCCGCGCCAATAGCGTTGGTTCTGCGCCGGCACCGGGCCGAAGAACTCGACCCGCAAGGCCGGACTGTCATCGGCCATCATTTCGCTCAAACCGCCGGGTTGCATGCTGTCGGACAGGCCGGGGCGGCCCACTGAGCGCTCCGGTGTGCCCCACATCGGCGTCGGCAGGCGCGGTACCAGCCAGAATGCCGACAAGGCCAGGGGCAGCGCCAGCAGCATCAATCCACCGACCGTGCGTAGCTGCGCACGCGGTGGCAGGTGGGCGATGCCCACATCCTCATCGGCAATACGCTGCAAGGCGAGCAATGCCGCAACCACGGCAGCGGCCGACATCAGCAAGGTGGTCGGGCCTTGATCGAGCAGGAAGGCGGCAAACGGGGCAAACAGGCTGAAGCCAATCAGGCTGCGCGCATCGCGCAAGGTGCGCAGCTCACTGGATTTGATTGCCAGCATTGCTGCCAACAGCGCGCAGCCATTGTCACGGCCGGGATTGGCGCCCATCTGCCAGTAGATGCAGCCCAGCATCAAGCCGATCCACAGCAGCCGCAGCAATAGCGGCATGCTGCGTCGCCATGACCACAGCGCCACCAGCAAGGTGGTGATGCCGAACATCACGGCCAGCATGCCGGGCAGCTGCAGCAGCAAGGGCAGTAGTGACAGTGCCGTGACCAGATTGATCCAGATGCGGCTGCCGGCGCTCAGTGGGGGTGAGGCTGTCTTCATGCGTCTGGCATCAGCGCCAAGGCGCGCAGGCAGAGGTGGCGATGGCTATCGCCGCTGGCTGGTCCCAAGGGCGGTTGCCCGGGCAGGCGCAGCTGGTAGCTGCGGCCTTCGCGCTCGGCCTCATCCACCCAGCGGGCAAGCCGTGAGATGCGGCGTTCGTGGGGCAGCGCATGCAACTGCTGCCAGTCCAGCACCAGCTCGGCGCCGTAAGGGCGCTCGTACTCGCGCACCAGCAGCTCGTCGCGCCGCGCGGAGTGCTTCCAGGCGATGCTGCGGCGTGAGTCGCCAGTCCGGTAGGGACGCATCTGCTGCAGTTCTTCGCCCTGCGGATGTACGCGGGTACGAGTGGAGGCGCTGCCTGCATCCGGCAACGGCGGTGCATTGGCTTCCGGCGCTGGATAGACCAGCAGGGTCGAGTCCGGCCAGAACCATGCCCAGGCGCGGACCAGGCCCAGCGGCTGGGTGGTCGCAACGCGGATGCGCGCTATATCCAGCCAACCGCGCCGATGCGTTGGCAGCCACAGATCGGCTTCGGCCTGGTTGTCCTGCTCCAGGTTGAGATGGGTCTTGGCTTGCTGGTAGTCCAGCTGCAGGGCGCGGCGCGGACGGCGGTCGTTGCGCGCGAGCGCCAGTCGCAGGCGGATGGGGTTGCCTGCGGCCACCGGGTCGGCGGAAACGGCCTGCAGGCGCAGGCCCGACAACTGCAGGTGCGCCTGTACGGCACTGGCCAGCGCGGTGGCGGCCAGCACCAGTGCCAACAATAGCGCCGGATTGTTGTTGTAGTTCAGGGCGCCCAGCAGCATCACCGCAAGCAGGGCGCCGAGAAACAGGCCGAAGCCGGTCGGCAGCACGTAGATGCGGCGCCTGTCCAGCTGCATCGGCAGTTGTTCCGGCTGCCGCGGGCGGGCCAGGAACTGCAGTGATTGCAGGCGATGCCGCAGCGCTGCCAGCACTTCAGTCCACCTGCACGCTGTGCAGGATGGTGCGGGCCAACGTCGGGCCGGAGGAGGCTTCGGCCTCGGCAACCAGACGATGTCCGGCGACGGCAATGAACAAGGCTTGCACGTCTTCAGGGATCACATGGCGGCGGCCAAGCAGCAGCGCGTGTGCCTTGGCTGCGCGCAGCAGGGCGATGCCGGCGCGTGGCGACAGGCCGACGCGTACGCCCGGGTGCTGGCGGCTGCGGGTGATCAGTGCCTGCACGTAGTCGACCAATGCGTCGCTGGCATGCACCTGGCCAACGGCCTCGCGCAGCAGGCGGATGTCCTGCTCGGAAAGGCAGGGTGTGACCCGCGCAATGAGATCGCGGCGGTCTTCGCCGGCCAGCAGGGCGCGCTCGGCGTCGGCGTTGGGATAACCCAGGGTCAGGCGCAGCAGGAAGCGATCCAACTGCGAGTCTGGTAGCGGGAAGGTGCCGGACATATCGACCGGATTCTGGGTGGCGATCACGAAGAACGGATCCGGTAACCGATGGGTCACGCCGTCCAGCGTCACCTGCTGCTCGGCCATCGCTTCGAGCAGGGCGCTCTGCGTGCGTGGCGGGGCGCGGTTGATCTCGTCGGCCAGCAACAGGTTGCAGAACACCGGACCGGGATGGAACTGGAAACTGCGGCTATGCGCTTCGTAGACCGAGATGCCGAGCACATCAGCGGGCAGCAGATCGGAGGTGAACTGCACACGCTGGAACTGCAGGCCGAGGCTGGACGCCATGGCGTGGGCCAAGGTGGTTTTGCCGAGCCCGGGCAGGTCTTCGATCAGCAGATGTCCGCCGGACAGCAGCGCGACAAAGGCCATCCTCACTTCCTGGGCCTTGCCGAGCAATAGGGAATTGACCTGCTGTTGCGCTGCCGATAGGGACTGTAGTGTGACTTCGGTTAGCATTCCGGGCGGCGCCATTGTCATGGTCGTCTCGATACTTGGGCTGAAGGAAGTGTACGTGGCAATCAGGGGTGAGCAACGCGCATACGTAACGTTCCTTGTGTTGTGGGTGCTGGTCACCACGGCCAAGGTGCTGTTGGCCTCGCAACTTCCATTGTTCGTGGACGAAGCGTTCTATTGGCAGGAAGGCCAGCATCTGGCTGCGGCCTATTCGGACCTGCCTGGCCTGACCGCTTGGCTGACACGGCTCGGTGTTGAGGTTGCTGGCGACCATCGCCTGGGTGTGCGCCTGCCGTTCCTGATCATGGGCGCGGCGTTGCCCTGGATGGTTGCTGGTATCTGTACGCGCTGGTTCGGTGTGCGCATGGGCTGGCGCGCGGGTTCGTTGGCCGTATTGATGCCGTTGTCGGCGACGCTGGGCATCCTGGCGGTTCCGGACGTACCGATGGCGATTGCCGCCGTGCTATGCCTGGATGCCGGTGCGCGGCTGCTGCGTGGTGTGGGCGCTGGTGGCGCCTTGTTACTGGCCTGCGGGCTGTTGATCGGGGCGCTGAGTCACTACCGTTTCATAGGTGTGATTGGTGTGGGTTTCATCGCTTTGGTGCTATTGCCTGAGGGGCGCAAGGCCTTGCGCGATCCGCGCGTCTGGATCGCGCTGTCGGTAGGTTTGGCGGCATGGGCACCGCTACTGGCGTGGAATCTGGATAACCAGGATGCCGGGCTCAAGTTCCAGCTGGTCGAGCGCCATCCGTGGGCGTTCCAGCCAGAAGGGCTGTTGTTCCTGGTGATCCAGCCACTGTTGGTGACGCCACTGTTGTTCGTGGCGATGGCAGTGGTGGCGGGCAAGGGCCTGCGCAATGTGCAAGGCGGTTTCCATCATCTGCAATGGCGGTATTTCGCCCTGGTCGGTGCTACCTCAACTTTGTTGATCTTTGTGCTTGGCTTCTTCACCGATGTGGAGCGGGTCAGCTTCCATTGGCCGCTACCGGGCTATCTGGCGTTGCTGGTCTGCGTGCCGGCGCTGCTCAATCACTGGTCGCGTCCTTGGCGGCGTGCGCTGTGGGTGCTTACCTCGCTTGGCCTGCTGCTGGCGATGAGCTATTACCTGGTTGCCGCTTCACCCGGCTTGCGTGAGCATCTGGCCGGCAGCAAGTACTACCCGCGCAACTTCGCGGGCTGGCAGCAGCTGGCCGAAGGCGTGCGTGATGAGCTCTCGCAGATGCCGGAAGACACCCAGTTGCTGGCCGGCAACTTCAAGGTGGGCGCGGAGCTGGGTTTCCGTCTCAATGATCCGGCGATCAAAGTGTTGCCGCATGCGCTCAATGATCGTCATGGGCGCACCGCACAGTTGGCGCTTTGGAAATTGATCAGTGATGGCAGTCGCTCGACGCCGGTGCTGCTGGTGTTGGCCCCGGGCGACCAGCGTTACCGTGACTTGTTGGAGCGTTACCACAAGGACTGCGATCTGGTTGGGCCGTTGCCGCCGCCGCGGGTGATCTCACTGGATCACGGTTTCCAGCGCTTCCTGTTGTTCCGCTTGCCGGCCGAAAAGCAGCAGGGGCCATGTGTGACGCCGGCGATGGCGTGGGTGGAAACTCCGCTGGCCGGTCAGGCGGTGGCTGGTGCGCTGGAAGTCAGTGGCTGGGCTTTCAAGGATGGCGTGGGATTGTCGCGGGTTGAGCTGCTGCTGGACGGTCGCAGCGTGGGTGATGCTACCTACGGGCGTGCGTTCGATGTGCGCCCGTTCTGGAAGATATCCACCGATCCGCAGCATCCGAATACGGGCTTCGATGCACGCCTGGATACCTCAGGCCTGAAGCCGGGTACGCATTGGCTGGGCCTGCGTCTGCATGGCAATGACGGCAGTGTGGAAACCTGGGCCGAGCAGCCGTTCGAGGTCAAATAGCTTTGTATCCGCGCTGCGCTGCGCTGTTTGTGTGGTCGGTGGTCGCTCAAGGCAGTTGGTAGCCGGCCTGGCGTAGCAGCTGCGAGGTCCGGATCAGCGGCAAGCCGATCAGGGCGGTGGGGTCGCTGTTGTCGATGGCTTCGAACAAGCTGATACCCAGGCCTTCGCATTTGAAGCTGCCGGCGCAATCCAAGGGCTGTTCGGCGTCGATGTAGCGCTCGATCTCGGCCGCCTGCAGGGTCCTGAAGCGCACGCGGGTGAGATCGGTAGCCCGATATTGCGTGTTGCCATCACTTAAGCAGACCGCCGTGTGGAACAGCACCTCATGGCCGGACATCGCCGCCAGCTGCGCACACGCCGCCTCGCGGGTGCCGGGTTTGCCCAATGGTTGCCCATTCAGCTCGGCGACCTGGTCCGAGCCGATCGCCCAGCTGCCGGGCTGCTGGCGGGCAACGGCTTCGGCCTTGGCAGCGGCCAGGCGCTGCGCCAGGGCTGCCGGTGGCTCCCCGCGGAGCGGGGTTTCGTCCACATCCGGAGCGGCTGAACTGAACGAAATCCTGAGCCGGTTAAGCAATTCAGCGCGATATCGTGAGGTGGAGGCGAGAATCAGGGGCTTCATGTGTAAAAATACGCAGCTCGGGACGGCCAGTCTGCTGCGCCGCCGCCGGTCTGACAATGTTTCCGCCGCTATGGATTTGACAGCGGCGTGGCTACTCCTTAACATTCTGCAGCTTATGTCCGCGAACGTACCCGAATTGCTGGATGCTTGGCGGATGGTCATTGCGCGCAGGCGCTTTGATGGTCAGGTGCCTTTGTCCGAATTGACCCGCTTGCAGGGTCTGGTTGCCGATACCGAAGGCCAGTGCACGTATTCACTGGAATTCGATCGAGACAACATCTTGCAGGTGTCGTATGTCGATCTGACCATCGATACCGAGCTGCCCTTGATCTGTCAGCGCACCATGCAGCGTTTCCTGCTGCCGGTGTCGATCAAGCAGCGCTTGGGCTTGATCAAGGACGAAGAAGAAGAATCTGCGCTTCCAGAGGAATACGAAGCGATGCTGGTGCCCGAAGACGGCAACCTGCGTCCGCTGGACCTGGTGGAAGACGAGTTGGTGTTGGCGGTGCCGGTGGTTGCACTGGCGCCAGGAAGCGAGGCAGTCGAACAGGACTTCACCGCGACCGAAGAAGAATTGAGCAAGGCCAATCCCTTTGCGGCATTGGCGGCGCTGAAGAAATAATTGCGGCCGGTAATCGTCGGCGGCTGCGGCGAAAGCGAGTAGTGCTGGACGCTGGCGTCCTGTGCAATTAAACGACGAAGCAAACGAAACCGAGTTTGGAGCAATCCCATGGCTGTGCAGAAATCCCGTGTTACCCCGTCCCGCCGCGGCATGCGTCGTGCCCACGACGCCCTGAGCGCAAAGCAGCTGTCCACCGATCCGACCACCGGTGAAGTGCATCTGCGTCACCACATCACTGCTGATGGTTTCTACCGCGGCAAGAAGGTGATCACGACCAAGTCGACCCTGGTCGTCGAAGAAGATTGATTTGTGACGGCTGCCGCCACCTGAGTGTGGCGGTTGTTGCACCGATTCTTCCGGGGCCGCCTACGGGCGGCTTCGCGCAATAGGAAACAGCATGAGCAAGCGGATCTACTCGAGGATCGCGGGCACTGGTAGTTATTTGCCCGAGAAAGTGTTGACCAACGATGATCTGACCAAGATCGTCGAGACGACCAACGAGTGGATCGAGTCGCGCACGGGTATCCGTGAGCGGCACATCGCTGCCGAAGGCGAAACGACCAGTGACCTGGGCTACCACGCCGCCGTGCGCGCGCTGGAAGCTGCCGGCATTGAGGCATCGCAGCTGGACATGATCATCGTGGGTACCACCACGCCGGATCTGATTTTCCCGTCTACCGCTTGCCTGATCCAGGCCCGCCTTGGTGCAGCTGGTTCGGCGGCGTTTGACGTCAATGCAGCATGTTCGGGCTTCCTTTTCGCCCTGAGCGTGGCTGACAAATTCATTCGCAGCGGTGACGCCAAGCATGTCTTGGTGATCGGTGCGGAAACCCTGACCCGTATCGTCGATTGGACTGATCGCACCACCTGTGTGCTGTTCGGCGATGGCGCGGGCGCCGTCGTGCTCAAGGCCGACGAAGACACCGGCATTCTCAGCACCCATCTGCATGCCGACGGCAGCAAGAAGGAATTGCTGTGGGATCCGGTTGGCGTGTCGGTCGGCTTCGACAAGCCGGGCAACATCATCATGAAGGGCAATGACGTGTTCAAGTACGCCGTCAAGGCGCTGGACTCGGTTGTTGATGAAACCCTGCAGGCCAACGGTCTGGACAAGTCCGACCTGGATTGGCTGATCCCGCACCAGGCCAACCTGCGCATCATTGAAGCCACGGCCAAGCGCCTGGAAATGCCGATGGAGCGCGTGGTGGTCACCGTCGACAAGCACGGCAATACCTCGTCCGGCTCGGTGCCGCTGGCGCTGGATGCCGCGATCCGTTCCGGTCGCGTCGAGCGTGGCCAGTTGCTGCTGCTGGAGGCCTTCGGTGGCGGTTTCACCTGGGGCTCGGCGTTGCTGCGCTACTAAACATCTCAAGCAATACGTACACCGCACGGGCAGCCAATGGCTGCCCGTTGTCGTTGGCACTACGCCCCCTCCCTTTTGCCGCAGGCAAGGGGAGGGTTGGGGAGGGGGCTTTGCCGCCGTTGACGTTGCAGTGGCTTCGCGGCTCACGCCGTTCCTACAAAGAAAAGCCTGCATGCGCGTCAGGGCTTTACCGGCAATGCCCCTGCCGAGCATGGCTCGGCACTACAATGCCATGCTGCTGCATACGCGCCAGTACAGACGGGCGGGCGCTTTCGCGCTTATTATTCCGGCCTTCGATTGAAGCAGCAGAAGACCGCGTGACTGACTCCCGACTCGCTTTCGTATTCCCCGGCCAGGGCTCGCAATCCATTGGGATGTTGGCCGAACTGGCTGAATTGCATCCGCAGATCCGTGAAACCTTTGCCGAGGCCTCCGAGGGCGCGGGCGTCGATCTGTGGGCGTTGTCGCAGGGCGGCCTGGAAGAGCAGCTCAATCGCACCGAATTCACCCAGCCAGCGCTGCTGGCCGCCAGCATCGCGGTATGGCGCCTGTGGAATGCACAGGGCGGCGCAAAGCCGGCAGTGTTGGCCGGGCATAGCCTTGGCGAATACACCGCACTGGTCGCTGCAGGCGCGCTGACGCTGCACGACGGTGCACATCTGGTGCGCCTGCGTGGCCAGTTGATGCAGGACGCCGCTCCGACCGGTGTTGGCGCGATGGCCGCCGTACTCGGTGCCGAAGACGCGCTGGTGCTGGAAGTCTGCGCCGAAGCTGCAGGCAGTCAGGTGGTGGTCCCGGCCAATTTCAACTCGCCCGGTCAGATCGTGATCGGCGGCGACGCTGCAGCGGTCGACCGCGCCCTGGCGCTGTTGGCCGAGAAGGGCGTGCGCAAGGCGGTGAAGCTGGCCGTCAGCGTGCCGTCGCACACGCCGCTGATGCGCGAAGCCGCCAACCGTCTGGCTGCGGTGATGAACGGCCTGGCGTGGCAGCAGCCGGCCTTGCCGGTGGTGCAGAACGTTGACGCGCGGGTGCATGACGGCGTGGATGCCATCCGTCAGGCGCTGGTGCAGCAGCTGTACCAGCCGGTGCAGTGGACCGGCTGCGTGCAGGCGCTGGCCGCGCGCGGTGTCAGCCGCGTGGCCGAATGCGGCCCGGGCAAGGTGCTGACCGGTCTGGTCAAGCGCATCGACAAGAACATCGAAGGGCGTCCGCTCGCCACCCCGGCAGACTTTGCCGGTGCACTGGAAGAGTGGGCAAACTGAGCAACCGATTGCGACGCGGGCGCAACCTGCGCCTGGTCATGATGGGCGCTGCGCGTGCGCGGTGCCATGCACAAAAGGAACAGAAATGAGCAAGCCATTGCAGGGTGAAATCGCGCTGGTCACCGGCGCAAGCCGCGGCATCGGTGCCGCCATTGCCGACGAACTGGCCGCGCTGGGCGCGACCGTCATCGGCACCGCCACCACCGACAACGGCGCTGCCGCCATCGGTACGCGCCTGGCAGCACTCGGCGGCCACGGCCGCGCACTGAACGTGACCGAGCCGGGCGCAGTAGATGCGCTGATCGATGCGGTGAGCAAGGAATTCGGTGCCATCAGCATCCTGGTCAACAACGCCGGCATTACCCGCGACAACCTGCTGATGCGCATGAAGGACGAGGATTGGCAGGCCATCCTTGATACCAACCTGACCAGCGTTTACCGCACCTCCAAGGCGGTGATGCGCGGCATGATGAAGGCGCGCAAGGGCCGCATCATCAATATCGCTTCGGTCATCGGCGTCACCGGCAATGCCGGCCAGGCCAACTATGCTGCCGCCAAGGCTGGCATCATTGCCTTCTCCAAGTCGCTGGCCAAGGAAATTGGCAGCCGTGGTGTGACCGTCAACGTGGTCGCACCGGGCTTCATCGACACGGACATGACCAAGGATCTGCCAGAGGACGCCAAGTCGGCGATGCTCGGCCAGGTCGCGCTGGGCCGCCTCGGCGAGCCCACAGACATCGCCAAGGCGGTGGCGTTCCTGGCCGGTCCGTCGGCCAGTTACATCACCGGCGAAACCCTTCACGTGAACGGCGGTTTGTACATGCCGTAAGCGTGGCGTGCAGGGAATGCACCCAAGTGGTTGATTGTCAAGGCTTTTTTGTTCAGAAACACCGCCGCGACGGTTTCCACTACACTATCCCACGGCCAGCCCTGGGGGCTGGCGTCTTTTGAACCACTACTCCATCTGGAGCGATATCCTAATGAGCACCATCGAAGAACGCGTCAAGAAGATTGTTGTTGAGCAGCTTGGCGTCAAGGAAGAAGAAGTCACCACCAGCGCATCGTTCGTCGATGACCTGGGCGCAGACTCGCTGGACACCGTTGAGCTGGTGATGGCGCTGGAAGAAGAGTTCGAGTGCGAAATCCCGGACGAAGAGGCTGAGAAGATCGGCACCGTCCAGGCTGCCATCGACTACGTCAAGGCACACGTCAAGGCCTGATCCAGGTCTGACAAGGCGCGGTTGGCAAGCATGTCTGCCGCGTTGCAAACCCATGGGGCCGCTGATGCGGCCCTGTGCTTTTAAGCTTCAATCTCCCCGCGTGCGGGGCCAGGAGAATCCGCAATGAGTCGTCGCGTAGTTGTTACCGGCATGGGCATGGTGTCGCCGCTGGGCAATGATCTGGCCAGCAGTTGGGAAGGCATCATCAATGGCCGCTCGGGCATTGGCCCGTTGACGAATGTCATTGATGGCTACCTGGAGCGCTTCACCACCAAAATTGCAGGTGAGGTCAGGGATTTCGACATCACCGCCGACAACCCCTTGTTCGGCAAGTATCGGGTCAGCGGCAAGGATGCCAAGAAGATGGACCCGTTCATCCATTACGGCCTGGGTGCCGCCTTCATGGCGCTGCACGACTCCGGCCTGGAAATCACCGATGCCAATGCTGAGCGCATTGGCGCCATCGTCGGTGCCGGTATCGGCGGCCTGCTCGGCATCGAAGAGCAGACCATTGATTTCCACGAAGGCAAGAAGATCTCGCCTTTCTACGTGCCCAAGACCATCATCAACATGCTGCCGGGCCAGCTGAGCATCATCGCCGGGCTGAAGGGCCCGTCGTTCTCGGCAGTGTCGGCCTGCGCCACGTCCAACCATTCCATCGGTACGGCGATGCGCATGATCCAGTACGGCGACGCCGACGTGATGGTTGCTGGTGGCGCCGAGCGTGGTTCCTCGCCGACCGCACTGGGCGGCTTCTGCGCGATGAAGGCCATGTCCACCCGCAACGACGCACCTGAGAAGGCCTCGCGTCCGTGGGATCAGGACCGTGACGGCTTCGTTCTGGGTGACGGTGCCGGCATCCTGATCCTGGAAGAGTACGAGCACGCCAAGGCACGCGGCGCCCGGATCTACTGCGAGCTGGCCGGTTTTGGCGCAAGCTCCGACGCGTACCACATGACCGCACCGAGCGAGAACGGCGAAGGTGCCGCCCGCTGCATGGTCGCGGCCATGAAGGACGCAGGCGTCACCCCGGAGCAGGTGGGCTACCTCAATGCACACGGCACCTCGACGCCGCTGGGCGACCTGGGCGAGACCATGGCGATGAAGACCGCCTTCGGCGAGCACGCCTACAAGATGCTGGTCAGCTCGACCAAGTCGATGACCGGCCACCTGCTGGGTGCAGCGGGCGGCGTGGAAGCGATCTTCTCGGTGATGGCGCTGAACACCGGCATCATCCCGCCGACGATCAACCTGGAAAACCCGAGCGAAGGCTGCGACCTGGACTACGTGCCGAACGTGGCCCGCAAGGCCGACGTCGACGTGGTGATGTCGAACGGCTTCGGCTTCGGCGGCACCAACGGCACGCTGGTGTTCAAGCGGGTCTAAAGCTGCGTTGCGACTTTGCTTGAGGCTGGTGCCTGTCGCTTTGCTTGAAGCTTTTGGCTGTTGCTTTGCTCAAAGCCCCTCTCCCGCAAGCGGGAGAGGGGTTGGGGTGAGGGCGGCTTTAAAGCTCCAGAAGCTTTAAAGGCTTCCCCTCATCCGCCCTTCGGGCACCTTCTCCCGCAGGCGGGAGAAGGGAGCCGTCAGCCTCCCCGACTCTTTGGCCAACGATGCACATCCTCCCCCTGCACGCCGACACCGACCTGCTGGCGCTGCATCGGCTCGCACCGCATCGCTATCCGGTCCTGCTTGAATCCACCGCCGCCGGCAAGCTCGGCCAGTGGGACATGCTGCTGATCGCCAATGGCGGCCAGCTGCTGCTCAACTCAGACGGCAGCCTGCAGCGCGAAGACGGCGCCCCAGTCGAAGGCGACTTCCTTTCCGCACTCGACCGCGACTGGCAATCCCAGCGCCAAGCCCGCAACCCGATGGAAGCGGACATCCCGTTCCGTGGCGGCTGGGCACTGCTGCTCGACTACGAACTCGCACAACAAGTCGAGCCGATCCTGCAACTGCCACAGCGCAGCGATGGCCTGCCTTCCGCAATCGCACTGCGCTGCCCGGCAGCGGTACTGCGCGAGCGCGACAGCGGCCGCTGCATCGCCATCGCCGAAGACGACGCAGCAGAGCTGCTCAGCCAGCTCCAGCACGATCAAGCCGAAGCCGCGCAGCTGCCAGCCCTGCCGCACTGGAATGGCCCATCCACCATCAGCGAAGACGCAGGCGAGCGTTTCACCGATGGCGTGCACAAGGTGATCGACTACCTGCATGCCGGCGACGTCTTCCAGGTAAACCTCTCGCGCCGCTGGCAAGCGCAGTTCGACGCACCGCTCGCACCGGAAGCGCTGTACGCGCGCCTGCGTACCGCCAACCCCGCACCGTTCGCTGGCCTGTTCACTGCCGCCGGCCGCGCCGTGGTCAGTTCCTCGCCGGAGCGCCTGGTCTCGGTCAGCGGCGATGTGGTGCAGACCCGCCCGATCGCCGGCACCCGCCCGCGCTTTGCAGGCGACGACGATGCCGCGCGCATCCAGGAACTGGTCGGCCATCCCAAGGAACGCGCCGAGCACGTGATGCTGATCGACCTGGAGCGCAACGACCTGGGCCGCATCGCTGCGCCCGGCAGCGTCGAGGTCGATGAACTGATGATCGTGGAGAGCTACGCCCACGTGCACCACATCGTCAGCAACGTGCGCGCGCGCCTGCGCCCGGAAGTCACTCCGGGCGAAGTGATCGCGGCCACCTTCCCCGGCGGCACCATCACCGGCTGCCCCAAAGTGCGCTGCATGGAGATTATCGCCGAGCTGGAACAGACCGCCCGCGGTGCCTATACCGGCGCCTTCGGCTGGCTGAACCGCGATGGCGACATGGACCTGAACATCCTGATCCGCACCGCGGAAGTGCAGGGCAGCACCGCCAGCTTCCGCACCGGCGCCGGCATCGTGGTGGATTCGGTGGCCGACAAGGAACTGGACGAAACCCGGGCCAAGGCGCGCGGGCTGTTGCGTGCGCTCGATCCACAATGATGAACGCCGTTTTGGCTGGCGTTGCCGCCAGCGCGGTATCCTGCGCGTCAATTCTTTGAAGACGGGGTGATCATGGCGGGTGCCAAGCGCGGATGTCTGCTGGTGCTGGCGGTGCTGGTAGTGCTGCTTGCCCTCGCTGGCGCAGGTGCGGCCTGGTTGTGGCAACGGCAGAGCAGTTTTGCCGATGCGCCGCTGACCCCGTCCGAGGCAAGCATCACCATCGCCTCCGGTGATTCGCTCACCAGCGTGCTGCGCAAGCTGCGCGCGGCGGGCGTCGACGAAGGCGACGACCTGCAATGGCAGCTGCTGGCCCGCCAGCTCGATGCTGCCGGCAAGCTCAAGATCGGCGAATACGCCTTGGAGCCGGCACCCACGCCGCGCCAGCTGCTGCTGAACATGCGCCAGGGTAAGGTGCTGCAGTACCGCGTCACCATCGTCGAAGGCTGGAACATCCGTCAGGTACGTGCCGCGTTGGCGCGCGCGCAGCCGCTGCAGCACGAAACCACCGATCTGGCCGACACCGAGCTGATGGCTAAGCTCGGCTTCCCCGACCAGCACCCGGAAGGCCGCTTCCTGCCGGAAACCTACGTCTACCAGCGCGGCGACAGCGACGTGGACGTGCTCAAGCGCGCCCATGCCGCGATGGAAAAGGAACTGGCCGCCGCCTGGGCCGAGCGCAGCGACGACCTGCCGCTGAAAACGCCGTACGAACTGCTGATCCTGGCTTCCATCATCGAGAAGGAAACCGGCCTGGCCAGCGAGCGCCCGCAGATTGCCGGGGTGTTCGCGCGTCGCCTGAAGATGGGCATGCGCTTGCAGACCGACCCGACCGTGATCTACGGCATCGGCAGCGCCTACGACGGCAATATCCGCAAGATCCACCTGACCACTGACACGCCGTACAACACCTATACCCGCGCCGGCCTCACGCCGACCCCGATCGCCATGCCGAGCCGCGACGCACTGCATGCCGCCGCCAAGCCGGCACCGGGCGATGCGCTGTACTTCGTCGCGGTCGGCGATGGCAGTGGCGCGCACGTGTTCTCCGCCTCCTATACAGATCACAACACCGCCGTGGCCGAATACCTGAAGCGGTTGCGCGCCAAGCGCAGCGAGGCGGCGGCGCAATGAGCGGCATGACCCGAATGATGTACAGGATTTCCCGATGAGCGAAGCACTGGCCCCTTGGCAGCAGCGCGTCTATGACCAGACCGTGGCTGCATTGGACGTGGGCCGGCTCGGTCACGGCCTGTTGCTGTGCGGCCCGGCCGGCATGGGCAAGCGCGCGGTGGCGATGCGGCTGGCCGCGCATGTGCTCAACCACGGCGCGGATGAAGCAGCACGCCAGCGTAACGCGCAGTTGCTTGCCGCTGGCACCCATCCCGACCTGCAGTTCACCAGCTTCATCCCCAACAAGACCGGCGACAAGCTGCGCACCGAGATCGTCATCGACCAGGTACGTGAGATCTCGCAGAAGCTGGCGTTGACCCCGCACTACGGCGTGGCCCAGGTGGTCATCGTTGACCCGGCCGATGCCATCAACCGCTCCGCCTGCAACGCCTTGCTGAAGACATTGGAAGAGCCGTCACCCGGTCGCTACCTGTGGCTGCTCAGCGCCGACCCGGCGCGCCTGCCGCAGACCATCCGCAGCCGCTGCCAGCGCCTGGAATTCCGCATGCCACCGCGTGAGGAAGCCATGGCCTGGCTGCAGACCCGCGGCTATACCGAAGGCGTGGCGCGTGAAGCGCTGGACGCCGCCCGCGGCCATCCGGCACTCGCCGATCAATGGCTGCAAGGCGAGGGCATGGCCCTGCGCCGGCAGGTTGCCAGCGAGCTGGAGCAGCTGCTGGCCGGCAAGCTGGGCAGCGTCGAGCTGGCCCAGCGCTGGACCGGCGACGACAACGCCGACCTGCGCCTGCGCCATGCCGCCGACCTGGCGCTGAAGAAAGCGGCCGACGGCTTGACCGATCCGGCCCGATTGAACAAGCTGGCCGCCTGGTTTGATGCCGCCAATCGCACCCGCGACCTGCTGCGCACCACCATCCGCGCCGACTTGGCCGTGGTGGAGCTGCTGCTGGCATGGGGCGCGGCCAACCAAGTGCAATCCAAGGGGACTATTCGATGAGTGCGACGAACGCCCGCCAGGGCATCCTTTCACTGGCGGTAAAGGACAAGGCAGCGCTGTACGGCGCCTATATGCCGTTCGTGAAGAACGGTGGCGTCTTCGTGCCCACACCCAAGCGCTACTTCCTCGGCGACGAGGTGTTCCTGCTGCTGACCCTGCCGGACTCCAGCGAGCGCCTGCCGGTGGCCGGCAAGGTGGTCTGGGTCACCCCGCTGGGCGCACAGGGCAACCGCCAGGCCGGCATCGGCGTGCAGCTGGCCGAGGGCGCCGACGGCGAGGCCATCCGCAACAAGATCGAGACCCTGCTGGCCGGCACTTCCAGCTCGGACAAGCCGACCCAGACGATGTGAAATCGCGTGAAGAAAGATGTTGACGTGTTCGCTCAGCCCCCTATAATGAGCGGCTCGCAACACGGGCGGTTAGCTCAGCGGTAGAGCATTGCCTTCACACGGCAAGGGTCACAGGTTCGATCCCTGTACCGCCCACCAAGCGACATCAAGATGAAGCCACCTCCGGGTGGCTTTTTCGTTTTGGCGGTTTGCAAGGCTGGGCCGGTAACAGCATGTGGCGCTGTTGCGTTCAGGCGATCCGGATATGCGGAGCGATCCAGTCGATTGCTGAAGCCTTCTCACGACTTCATTGACCGTGCAAACCAGATAACGTGCCAATCAGCGCTTCTTGCTGATATTCGCTGTTTCCAAAGAATCCCTGCTGGCCAACGACAACATTCTGCGCAACCGTATGTGCAGCAACCGCTCTGAACGGGATCGCTGCGATCGCAAGAAGATCTTCGCGTGTTGCCGGGGTGGTGCCATGCAGTACTGCATGGTTTTCCCTACGAACAAAACTGCCGATATTCAGTGCTGTTATCGGCTGGTTGAGCTCGTCATCGGTCAGCGAGTTGTAGAACGTGGACACCCGCGGTGACTGGCCGGTAGTCGCTCGGAAAAAGCTTTGCGCTGTGTCCCTGAAATTTCTCATCGTGTATGGCGATGACGACGAACCTGAAGAGAAGGGGTTCCAAGACATGGGCTTGCTCCGGGTAGTGGTTGCCTGATGCGTGAGCTACGCCATTCCTGCGTGCTCCGTACAGCTGCGACGACTCCGTATCAGGTAGGGCGATACTGTTGCGTGCGGCTGGATGATGCCTTCATGTGCGGTAAGGATTCTTCGATGCTCAACGTATGCGCCGATCATGCGCAGCCGCAGCGCATCAGGACAGTTTGATGCGCACGATCAACAGCGCCTTGTACTGCTTGCACGCGTTGGGGCTTGGATCTCTGTTACGGCGGCGACCGACGGTCATCCAGTCGAAGAAATCTGAGCATCGAATGCTCTTCGTTCGGGAACCGATTTTCTTTGTAGGCTGCCTGGGTGGCGTGAACTTTTTTCAGCAGAGTTGGCAGGACTTGCGCCAGTTGGCGGGCGACATGCCGTAACGGGCTTGGAACGAGCGTTGGAACTGCCGCTCCGACGAGAACCCAACTTCATACAGGAGCCAGGTGAGGCTGCAGGTTGGGTTTCCTCTCAGGTGCATATGTGCGAGTTGCAGGCGTTTGTCGCGGATGAAACTGGCGATGCCGCCGAGCGGCTGGAAGCGGCGGTAGAGCGTGGCGCGCGATAGATTGAATGCATTGCGGATCATGCGCTCGCCAAGGTCGTAGTCGCCAAGTCGACCATCGATGAAGTCGATGATGTCATGCAGCAATACATCGTCGACATCCAGTGGCGTGCTGTCGAAGCTCATCGAATAGTTGATGTGCGTGATCGAACGGATGTTGTCGTTGAGCGTAAGAACGTTCGTAAGAGCGTGTGCGCTGTGTCCTGCAATGGTCATGGTTCGTCGCCGCGACCCACAATTGGGGTCCGTTACTTAAACAAAACGCGAAAAGCGACAAGAACCCATCATCAAACCTGCAATTTCTTTTCCAGCAAAGGTTGAGACGGATTGTCGTGTGCGCGATGCGTGGCCGTTCCTAGACTTCGCCGGCATTGAGTGGGGTTCGTTCGACTCGGTGCTGGATTGCGGTGGTGATGACGCAATGTGACTCACCGGCAGTGCGTGGTGCATGTGACGGAGACAAGTCGAAGGCATGAAGAGGGAGGGTTGGACCCGCCTGCTTCCTGCGCGTTGTCTTCGTGCCGGAACTGATCGGTCTAATCGGAGGCAAAGTCGTGGCAAACAGCCAGAAGTTCATTGCGCGCAATCGCGCACCGCGCGTTCAGATCGAGTACGACGTTGAGTTGTACGGTGCACAGAAAAAAGTGCAGCTTCCCTTCGTGATGGGCGTCATGTCGGATCTGTCCGGTGCGAACGCAGGTGAGCTGCCTTCGCTGGAAGACCGCAAGTCGTTGGAGATAGATGTCGACAACTTCGACAGTCGTCTGCAATCAATGAAGCCGCGCGTCGCTTTCTCGGTACCGAATACGCTGACCGGCGAGGGAAGTCTGAACGTCGATATCACGTTCGAAAGCATGGACGATTTTTCGCCGGCTGCGGTCGCGCGCAAAGTAGCCCCGCTGGCCAAGTTGCTTGAGGCCCGCACGCAGCTGGCCAATCTGGATACGTACATGGATGGCAAGGCTGGCGCGGAGGAGTTGATTGCGCAGGCCATGCGTGATCCCGCGTTGATGCAGGCGCTTGCATCTGCCCCCAAGCCCGGCGAGCCGGAACAGGAATAAGCCATGAATACTGAACAGCTGGCAGAGTCTGGCAGCATTGAAGCCGCGTTTGAGAGTGGCGACTTCGCCGCCCTGCTCAACAAGGAATTCAAGCCGAAGAGTGAGCGCGCCAAGGAAGAGGTCGAATCCGCGGTGCGTACCTTGGCTGAGCAGGTGCTGAGTCGTGCCGATATCGTTGGTGATGACGTATCGCAGACGCTCAAGGCGTACATCGCCGAGATCGATCGCAAGCTTACCGAGCAGCTGAACCACATCATCCATCATGCCGATATGCAGCAGCTGGAAGGTGCCTGGCGCGGCCTGCACTATCTGGTGAACAACACCGAGACCGACACGCAGCTCAAGATCCGCGTGCTAAACATCTCCAAGAAGGAGCTCGGCAAGACCCTCAAGCGTTACAAGGGCACGGCGTGGGACCAGAGCCCGATCTTCAAGAAGATCTACGAGCAGGAATACGGCCAGCTCGGTGGTGAGCCGTATGGCTGCCTGGTGGGTGACTACTATTTCGACAACTCGCCGCCGGATGTGGAGCTGCTGGCTGGTATCGCACAGGTGGCTTCGGCCGCCCACGCACCGTTCATATCGGCAGCAGCGCCGAAGTTGATGGGCATGGATGGTTGGAACGAGCTCGCCAATCCGCGTGACCTTGCCAAGATTTTCACCACGCCGGACTACGCGGCCTGGCGCTCCCTGCGCGACTCGGAGGACTCGAAGTACATCGGCCTGGCGATGCCGCGCACACTGTCGCGCTTGCCGTACGGGGCCAATACCAATCCGGTCGATGAGTTCGATTACGAGGAGGACACTGCTGGAGCTGATTCGGCCAAGTACACCTGGCAGAACGCGGCCTATGCGATGGCGGTGAACATCAACCGTTCCTTCAAGCAGTACGGCTGGTGCTCGCGCATCCGCGGCATCGAGTCCGGCGGCGCGGTTGAAGGGCTTCCGGCACATACCTTCCCCACCGACGACGGCGGTGTGGACATGAAGTGCCCGACTGAAGTGGCGATCACGGATCGTCGCTCGGCCGAGTTGGACAAGATGGGCTTGATGCCGCTGGTGCATCGCAAGAATTCGGATATGGCCGCGTTCATCAGCGCGCAGTCACTGAACCAGCCAGCCGAGTACGACAACCCGGACGCAACCGCCAATGCTGCCTTGGCCGCGCGCCTGCCATACATGTTCGCTTGCAACCGCTTTGCACACTATTTGAAGTGCATCGTGCGCGACAAGATCGGTTCGTTCTCCAACCGCGAGCAGATGCAGAAGTGGCTGGGCAACTGGATCCTGCAATACGTGGACGGTGATCCGGCGAACTCCAGCGAGGAGTACAAGGCCAGCCATCCGCTCGCCGCCGCTGAGGTGATTGTGGAGGAAGTCGAAGGCGCACCTGGGTACTACACCTCCAAGTTCTTCCTCAAGCCGCACTACCAGCTGGAAGGGTTGACGGTGTCGCTGCGGTTGGTGTCGCGTCTGCCGTCCCAGGCCAAGGCCTGATCCAAGGTTTCAACCACGCCGGTGGCTGCGTAGTCGCCGGTGTTTCCCATTGATCTACGCGATCACACGAAAATGAAGGAGTGGTTTCATGGCATTTGACATGCATCTGAAGTTCAAGGGCGGCACGGTCACCATCGAGGGCGGCTCGACCCATGGCAAGCACAAGGGCGAAATCCCGGTGTTGGCTTGGTCCTGGGGCGTGAGCAATAGCGGCGACCTGCATAGCGGTGGCGTCAGCTCCGGTGGCAAGGCGCACGTGCAGGATATCTCCATCACCAAGTACGTCGACAAGAGCTCCAACGCGCTGTTGCAGGCCGCTTCCACGGGTGCACGCCTGGATGAGGCATGGCTGTATGTGACCAACGCAACCGGTGAGCAGACCGACTACGTCACCATTCACCTGAGCAACGGCGTGCTGATCACGTCGGTGTCGACCGGTGGCTCCGGTGGCGAAGATCGCCTGACCGAGAACATTACCCTGCACTTCGGCAAGTTCCAGTACGGCTTCCAGCCGCAGAAGCCCGATGGCAATGCGGATGGTGCAGCCAAGACCTTCACTTACGACATGCAGGCTGTGGCCAAGGGCTGATACCCATGAGTATCCAGTTGACCACCGGCGCTGTCGCCGGTTCGACCAACGAGGCCGCAGCGCTGCTGCGTGCAGGCCAGCTGGATCTGGCGCTGCAAGCGCTGACCGCACGTGTGCGGTCGGCGCCTGCGGATGCCAGTGAGCGCGTGTTCCTGTTCCAGTTGTTGGCGGTGATGGGGCAGTGGCGACGCGCCGGCGAACAGTTGCAGGCCGCGGTGCAGCTGGATGCCAACCTGAGCTTGATGGCGACTACCTGTGAGGTACTGCTGCGTGCAGAAGCGCTGCGTGCACAGGTGTTGGCCGGGCAATGCACGCCGCATGTTCTCGGCGCGCCGGAGCCATGGCTGGCCCCGTTGCTGCAGGCGCTGCTGTTGGAGCAGAAGGGGCAGGCGGATGCAGCAGCGCCGCTGCGCGAGTTGGCGCTGGAGCAGGCACCGGCGGTAGCAGGGCGCATTGATGGCGTCGCTTTCAGCTGGTTGGGCGATGCAGACGCACGCTTCGGTCCCTGTCTTGAGGTGATCAGTCAGGGCGGCTACGCCTGGGTGCCGCTGTCACAGGTGCAGGAGTTACGACTGGACGCCCCCAAGGATCTGCGCGACATCCTTTGGTTGCCGGCGGAGATTTCCTGGCGCAATGGCACGCAGTCCATCGTGTTCATCCCTGCGCGCTATCCGGGTACCGAAACCAGTGCAGATGACGCGCTGCGGCTTGCACGTGGTACGCATTGGGACGAGCAGGGGCGTGGCCTCGGACAGCGCATGCTTGCCAGCGACGAAGGCGAGTACCCGTTGCTGGGAACTACCACGATTGTGTTTGACGCGGTGTAAGGCTGTTCACCGATGGCTGAGCTGACCACCACCGAGCGATTGCAGCCATCCCTGCTGGATCGTCTGACCGATGATGAGCCTTTGCGCAGCTCCGAAAGTCGAGAGCAACGGGTGATTTCGCCCAGTCGCCTGCGCGAATGCGTGACCCGCGATCTGTCATGGTTGTTGAACTGCGTGCAGATGGCCAGTGACGCGGCCTTGGCCGACTATCCCGAGGTTGCATCGTCGGTGATCAACTTCGGCATCCCGGATCTGACTGGTACGCAGTTGGCGGGGATCGACGTGAATCAGTTGCAGCAAAGGCTGCGCATGGCCATTCTGGCCTACGAGCCGCGCCTTATTGCCAATACTCTGCAGGTTGCGGTGCGAGCGCAGCAATCGAACATGGACCGGAAATCGCTGGTGTTCGACATCCGCTCGGACATGTGGGCGCAGCCGATCCCGCTGGCCTTGTATCTGAAGACCGAAGTGGACCTTGAGACAGGAAAGCTGGATCTGGTTGAGGGCTACGCCTGATGGATCCACGCTTGCTGCGTCACTACAACCGCGAGCTACAGCATGTCCGCGAAATGGGCGCGGAGTTTGCGCGCGAATTTCCAAAGATTGCTGGGCGCCTGGGGATGGATGGCATTGAATGTGCCGATCCATACGTCGAGCGTCTGCTTGAGGGATTTGCTTTCCTGACGGCGCGTGTCCAGTTGAAGCTGGAGGCGCAGTATCCGGTGTTTACCCAGCACCTGCTGGAGATGGTCTACCCCAATTTCCTGGCTCCCCTGCCTTCGATGGCGGTGGTGCAGCTGCATCCTGACTTGAGCGATGCCAATCTTGCCGCAGGACATCGGGTCGCGCGGCACAGTGCCTTGCGCGGGCAGGTCGGTGCTGAGGAGCGCACGGCCTGTGAGTACCGTACCGCGCATGAGGTAACGCTCTGGCCGTTGGCGATGGCGGAAGCCAAGTACTTCGACAGTCCGGCCGCCTTGGCGGCAGCTGGCATCAACCTGCCTGCCGGGGCGGTGGTGCGTTCGGGTCTGCGCCTGCGCCTGGAGACCCAGTCGGGTGTGCCGGTGCAGGATCTGGCGATGGATGCTTTGCCGCTGTTCCTTGCTGGTGAAGCCGGCAAGCGTCTGTATGAGCAGCTGCTGGGCAACGCTGTTGGCTACCAGGTGAGGGGCGGCGGAATCGCGTCGCCGTGGCATGACGCCACCGGTCTGCATGCGCGTGGCTTTGACGACAGCGAAGCGCTGCTGCCGTATGACGGGCGCTCCTTCAGTGGCTATCGGCTGCTGCAGGAATACTTTGCCTGCCCGGAACGCTTCCTTTTCGTTGAGTTCACCGCGCTGCGGCGGACGCTGCAGCGGATCCCGGGGCAGGTCTTCGAGATCGTCGTCCTGTTCGATCGCAGCGTGGCCAGCCTGCACAACGCGGTTTCGGCTGAAAACTTCAGGCTGTTCTGCACCCCGGCCATCAATCTCTTTCCCCGGCGTGCGGACCGCATCCATCTGGATGCGGGACGCAACGAGCACCACGTACTGGTTGACCGGACCCGGCCGGTGGACTTCGAGATCCACAGCGTGACCCGCGTGGAGGGTTTCGGCGACAGCCAGGAGTCGGAGCAGCGCTTCGAGCCGTTCTACGGCGGCGACGCACGCACCTGGCACGATCCGCATGCGGCGTACTACACCGTGCGCCGTGAGCCCCGGCAGTTGTCGGCGCGCCAGCGTCGGCAGGGCGCGCGTTCCAGTTATGTGGGCAGCGAGTTGTTTGTCAGTCTGGTGGATGCTCGCGACAAATCCTATCCAAGCCGGCTGCGTCAGCTTGGGCTGGAACTGCTGTGCAGCAACCGCGACCTGCCGCTGCAGTTGCCGGTCGGGAAAGGGCAGAGTGACTTCCAGATGGACAACGGTGCCCCGGTTGCCTCGGTGCGTTGTGTCGCAGGGCCAACCCGGCCACGTCCGGCAGGGGATGGCGGCGAGAGCGCGTGGAAGCTGCTCAGTCACCTGCAGTTGAACTATCTGTCGCTGTTCGAAGTGGGCGACGGGCAGGGCGTCAACGCACTGCGCGAGATGCTCTCGCTCTACTGCGATGCCCACGATGCCGGCGCCCAGCGTCAGCTGGAGGGAATCAAGTCGGTGCAGGCACGCCCCATCGTCAGGCGCATTCCGATACCGGGTCCGATCACCTTCGGCCGTGGCCTGGAGATTACCTTGACCTGTGAGGAGAACGCGTTCGAAGGAACCGGTGCCTATTTGCTTGGAGGGGTTCTGCGCCAGTTCTTTGCCCGTTATGTGTCGGTCAATTCATTCACCGAGACGGTGCTGCGCACGGTCGAACGCAACGAGGTAGCGCGATGGACGGCATGTCCGGGCGCCCTGGCGCCGCTGTAACTGCGACGCAGGCGCAGCTGTTTGCTGCGCTCGCCGAGCGGCCATACGCGTTTGATTTGTTTGCCGCGCTGCGCCTGATAGAGCGTGCCCACCCGCAGCATCCACGGCTTGGGCGCTCGGTGCGACCGGCCGATGATCCGGTGCGGTTGCGGCATACGCCGTCACTGGCATTTGCCAGCAGCGACATCGAACGCTTCGAGCTGAGTCAGACCGGCGCGCCGCCCGCATTGCATGGCCTGGTACTGGGCCTGTTCGGGCCGAATGCACCGTTGCCACTTCACCTGACCGAGTACGCGCTGCAGCGCCAGCTGCATGCGCGTGACCGAAGTTTCGTAGCGTTTGCCGATCTGTTCCATCACCGCATGCTGGGCCTGTTCTACCGGGCCTGGGCCGATGCGCAGCCGGTGGTACAGGCTGAGCGCGGTGATGATGACCGCTTCGCCCTGTACCTGGGGGCCCTGGTTGGCCTGGCAACGCCAGGACTGCAAGGACGGGACCGGCTGCCGGACAACTACAAACGACATTTCGCCGGCAGGCTGGGCGCACTGGCGCGCAACCGCGAGGGCTTGCAGGGGCTGTTGCAACAAGCCATGCAGGTGCCCGTGCAGATTGTCGAGTTCGTTGGCGAGTGGATGCGCTTGCCTGCCGACAGTCGCCTGCAACTGGGCCGTGGCCGTGCCAACCAGCTTGGCCGCAGTGCGGTACTGGGCGCGCAGGTGCGCGGTTGCCAGCATCGCTTCCGGGTGCGGATTGGTCCGCTGGATCTGGTCTCGTTCCGGCAGTGGTTGCCGGGCGGTGATGCCCTGGCGCAGTTGACGGCTGCAGTGCGCAGCTATGTCGGCGATACCCAGTCCTGGGACCTGCAACTGCTTTTGCGTGCCGATCAGGTACCGCCCATGCGGCTGGGGCGTAGTGGCCGGATCGGATTGGACAGCTGGATAGGGCAACGCGCCTGGAGTGTGACGGATGCCGATGAAGTGGTCGTCCACCCGCGTTTGGCCAGTGCTTTTTCTGATTCACCAGGAGCTTCGTCATGACCGAAATTAGCCGTAGTGCATTGTTTGGAAAGCTCAACCCGCTGGCTTACCGTGCGATTGAAAGCGCTACGGTGTTCTGCAAGCTGCGTGGCAATCCCTATGTTGAACTGGTGCACTGGCTCCACCAGATCCTGCAGCTGCCTGATTCGGACCTGCACCGGATTCTCCGCCATTTCCAGATTGAGCCATCGCATCTGGCGCGTGATGTGACCGCTGCGCTGGACCGTCTTCCGCGCGGCGCAGGCGGCGTGACTGACCTGTCATCCAACATCGAGGAGGCAGTGGAGCGGGGTTGGGTATATGCATCGCTGAGCTTCGGTGAGGCGCAGGTGCGCACCGGCTACCTGGTGGTCGGCATTCTCAGTGTGCGCACCCTGCGCAGCGTACTGAGCGGGATTTCGCGGGAGTTCGACAAACTCAAGCCGGAGGCGCTGAGCGAGCGCTTTGCCGATATCGTTGCCAGCTCACCTGAGGAAGGTCAGCGCCCGAGCGATGGCTTCCAGCTGGGCAACGCGGGTGCACCGGGCGAGGCCAGTGGGGCGATTGCGCCAGCGGCGATGGGCAAGCAGGAAGCGCTTGCGCGCTTCACCACCGACCTGACCGCGCAGGCGCGCGATGGCAAGCTCGACCCGATCGTTGGCCGTGATGATGAGATCCGTCAGGTGGTCGATATCCTGATGCGTCGCCGTCAGAACAACCCGATCCTGATCGGCGAAGCCGGTGTCGGCAAGACGGCCGTGGTGGAAGGGTTCGCACAGCGCATCGTGCGTGGTGACGTACCGCCGGCATTGAAGGAAGTGGAACTGCGTGTGCTGGATGTGGGCTTGCTGCAGGCCGGCGCGAGCATGAAGGGTGAGTTCGAGCAGCGCCTGCGTGCCGTGATCGAAGAAGTGCAGGCCAGTACCCGCCCGATCATCCTGTTCGTTGATGAGACCCACACGCTGGTGGGAGCAGGTGGTGCAGCCGGTACCGGCGATGCGGCAAACCTGCTCAAGCCTGCACTGGCACGCGGTACCTTGCGCACGATTGGCGCAACCACGTTTGCCGAGTACAAAAAGCATATCGAGAAAGACCCGGCGTTGACCCGGCGTTTCCAATCCATCCAGGTCGACGAGCCGGATGAGATCAAGGGCGTGCTGATGATGCGCGGTGTGGCCAGCACCATGGAGAAACACCATCAGGTGCAGATCCTGGACGAGGCGCTGGAGGCATCGGTCAAGCTGAGCCATCGCTACATTCCGGCACGGCAGTTGCCGGACAAATCGGTCAGCCTGCTCGACACCGCCTGCGCGCGCGTAGCGGTCAGCCTGCACGCGGTACCGGCCGAGGTGGATGACAGTCGTCGACGCATCGAGTCGTTGGAAACCGAGCAGCGCATCATCGCCCGCGAGGCCGCGGTCGGGGTCGAGACAGCCGAGCGGGACGCTGCGGTTGAGATCGCGCTGGCGGGTGAACGCGCGCGTCTTGCTGCCTTGGAAGTCCGCTGGCAGGCGGAGAAGGCGCTGGTTGATGAGCTGCTGGGCCTGCGTGCGCAGCTACGCAGTGGTGGTTCACCGGTCGAAGGTACGGGCAGCATGCTGGAAGTGCAGGCCGCTACCGAGGCAGCGGTGGAGGAGGTAGCTGTCGCCGTGGTGGATCGGCCGGCGTTGCTGGCAAGGCTGCAGCAGGTACAGGGCGAGCTTGCGGTGCTGCAGGGCGAAAGCCCGTTGATCCTGCCGACCGTGGACTACCAGGCCGTGGCTGCGGTGGTCGGCGATTGGACTGGCATTCCGGTGGGGCGTATGGCACGCAACGAAATCGAAACCGTGCTGCGCTTGCCTGAACTGCTCGGCAAGCGGGTGATCGGCCAGGACCACGCGATGGAGATGATCGCCAAGCGCATCCAGACCAGCCGTGCGGGCCTGGACAACCCCTCCAAGCCGATCGGTGTGTTCATGCTGGCCGGCACCTCTGGCGTCGGCAAGACCGAGACCGCGCTGGCCTTGGCCGAAGCGCTATACGGCGGTGAGCAGAACCTGATCACCATCAATATGAGTGAGTATCAGGAAGCGCATACCGTTTCCTCGCTCAAGGGGGCTCCTCCTGGCTACGTGGGCTACGGCGAAGGCGGCGTGTTGACCGAGGCCGTGCGCCGCCGCCCGTATTCGGTGGTGCTGCTGGACGAGGTGGAGAAAGCCCATTCGGACGTGCACGAACTGTTCTTCCAGGTATTCGACAAGGGCTGGATGGAGGACGGCGAAGGTCGCCGTATCGATTTCCGCAATACCTTGATCCTGCTTACCAGCAATGCCGGCACCGACCTGATTGCCAGCTTGTGCAAGGATCCGGAATTGATGCCGGACCCGGAAAGCATGGCCAAGGCCTTGCGCGAGCCATTGCTGAAGGTGTTCCCGCCAGCGCTGCTGGGTCGCCTGGTTGCCATCCCGTACTACCCGCTGAGCCCGGACATGCTGGGCCAGATCGTGCGCCTGCAGCTGGATCGCATCAAAAAGCGTGTCGAGCAGCGCTACAAGATCCCCTTCCACTATGACGACAGCGTGGTCGAGCTTGTGGTCAGCCGTTGCAACGAAGGCGAATCAGGCGGGCGGATGATCGACGCGATTCTGACCAATACGATGCTTCCGGAAATAAGCCGGGAGTTCCTGGGGCGGGCGATTGGCGGACAAGGTATTTCCGGGGTTGAGGTTGGAGCTTCCGGTGGTGAGTTCTCCTACTCAATCGAATAGAAAATAAAGGCAATTGGTGAATATATGATTAGCTATGACAGGTATAGCGACCGCCGCTTGAATACCCTTGTTTTTGCGGGCTCGCATGATGCGGCGATTGTAAATGGCAGTGATAACGCCAAGACGCAGGCGCTCAACATCTATGCCCAGGCGGTTGCGGGAATCCGGATTTTTGATCTTCGAATAATGAAGGGGATTACCGGTGGCTTGACGTCCTATCACGGGACCAAAGTCGGGCGTGTTCTTGTGGCGGGCACCAAGGGTATTGGGCTTTCAAGGATACTTGCTGAAGCAAAGAGCTTTGTTTCGAACCATCCTTCTGAGTTCTTGCTTCTGAAGTTTGACAAGTGCTCCGGCTGGAAAGACATTGCCAACGAATGCGTTGATGTGCTTGCTGAGAATATGTACGCCGGCGGCGGCAATCTGAGCAGGAAAAAACTGTCGGATGTTGCTGGCAAGGTGGCTGTTCTATTTACGAAGGATGGCTATAAGGAAATCGCGAAGCTGAGGGAGTTGGCTTCATCGTCAGCGGCCGGTGGCGTGAGTACGGGGCGGGAAAACGCGCTTTTAAGGGGTAGGCCGACTATTGCATCCATCATGCCGGTCAAAAATCTGTATTCGGACGGTGCGGTTTCGCCATACAACGACAGGGAAGATGGATTGCAGTATGTCGGGAAGGGCGGCACCTCGCTTGACAACAAGGATTTCGACCAAAAGCTTGCAGATAACGTAAGAAAACAAAACAGAATAATGGGCGCCGCAATCAATGGTGCCGACCCGGAAGCATTTGGGATGATGTACTGGACGACCACGGGCTTGTTCAAGTCCATCCGGGAAAGAGACGAGCATAATTGGAACAGCCCGGCTCAAATGCGTGCGGCCGTCCAGGGCGGGATTGGTGGGGCGAATTACACCCCGCCGCCGCCACAGTTCGGCGATAGCATGAAAAGGCTTTGGCTGCAGGGCATGGGGGCATATATGAATTTGAATATCCCGGTGGGTGCTAGACCCAATGGGATCGTTCCGCATGGCCAAGTCATCAAGCGTTTCATGCCTAATTTCGTAATGGTGGATTTTGCCGACGCACAGAAGTGCGAGGCCATTTTTGACCTGAACGACATGGACCTGCTTGCGGTGCGCACCGCGATGCTGCACTTTGGATTGACCTGAGGCTTTTGACTGTTCGCCTCCTGCCGGTTCTTTGCTGTTGCCTTTGTTTCCTCACGTAGGATTTTTATCTTGCAACCCGCAGCCCGCCTGACTGACATGCATGCCTGCCCGATGGTGACGGGCATCATCCCGCACGTCGGTGGCCCGATTCTGGCGCCAGGCGCACCAACCGTGCTGATCGGCAAATTGCCGGCAGCACGGGTGACCGATATGTGCGTCTGCGTTGGTCCTCCTGACACCATCGTCAAGGGCTCGACCAAGGTGTTCATCAAGGGGCTGCCTGCCGCCCGTATGGGCGACAGCACGGCGCATGGAGGTGTCATCGTGCTCGGTTGCTTCACCGTACTGGTGGGGTGAGCCAGCTGGATGTGTTGGCGGGGTGCTTGCCCGAGGATCGACAGCGTTGCCGCTGGCAACGCTGGCTGTGCGTAAGAGTGGTGCGTAAAAAATCATATTTCTCAATGCCGTGAGACGAAACGTCGCCTCATGGCTGCCGCTATTACCTATTTTCGTGGATTGCCGCGCTCTGCAGTCAGGATAAGGTCGGTGCCTGAGCAGACGGGTGCGGTTGCGCGCGTCGCATTGTGAGCCTGGGGGTGCTCAGCATGTTGCGGGCTTGTCGCCGGTAATTTCTGCGGGGAAAACTTGTCTGTGAATACTCTCATGTCGGTGTCCTGCCCGGATTCCATCACGCGTTTGTTGGTGCGTTGGCAAGAGGGGGACAGCCCCGCCAGTGATGCGTTGGCACATCTGGTGTACGACGAACTGCACCGCATCGCAGTGCGCAACCTGTCGCGTGCTGCCAGTGGTGGCTTGCAGGCAACCGAACTGGTCAGCGAGGCATGGTTGACGCTTTCTGAGCGGGCCAAAGAGTTCGCCTCGCGCGAGCACTTCTTCGCGTTGGCGTCGCTGCAGATGCGTCAGCTGCTGATTACCTTGGCACGTGCGCAGGCCTGCGCCAAACGCAGTGGCGAGATGGTGCCATTGACCATGCGTTTGATCGATCCAGCGCTTGCGCCAGTCGACCTGGCTGGTATCGCCGAAGCGTTCGAAGATCTCTCTCGGCTTGACCCGCGCAAGGCGCAGGCGTTCGCGCTGACCGAGCTGGTTGGGATGACGGTGCACGAAGCAGCGCAGATGTTGGGAGTGTCATTGCCAACCATTGAAAGGGATCTGCGCTTCGTCCGTGCATGGCTGTTGGCGCGGCTGACACGACGTTGATTGCCGAGCGTTGGCGGACATTGGAGCTGCTTTTCCACCAGGCCAGCGATTTGCCGCTGTCGGAAAGGGAAGCCTTTGTCCTGCGTGAAGCAGGTCACGACGCGCTGCTGCAACAAGAGCTGGAGGCAATGCTGGGTGTGGCTGCAGAAGCTACCATCAGGTTGCGGCAGCCGTTGGAGCAGGCGGTCGCCGCACTGATGCCTGCGCTGTTGGGCGAAGGCACCCGCTGTGGGCCCTGGGCAATCGACGGTTTGATCGGTGCCGGTGGTATGGGCAGGGTCTATCTGGGGCATCGCGCGGATGGAGCCTATCAGCAGCGGGTGGCGATAAAACTGGTGGCAAATCCGTGGCTGGACGAGCGGCAACGCGCGTTCTTCGAGTTTGAGTGCCGGATGCAGGCGCAGATGCACCACCCTGCTATCGCTCAGATCTACGACGCAGGCCTGCACGAAGACGAGCGACCCTATCTGGTCATGGAATACATCGATGGCGAGGCCATCGACGGGTGGTGCAGCGGACGCAGGGCGAGCCTGGAGCAGCGTGTGCAGCTGCTCATGCAGGTCTGTGAAGGTGTACAGCACGCGCACCAGAAAGGAGTGATCCATCGTGATCTGAAGCCGCGCAATGTGCTGGTTGGCGATGTCGACGGCCGCGCCCAGCCCAAGCTCATCGACTTCGGCATTGCCATTGATGGACTGGTGGACGAGGCTGGGGAGCTCGCTGCCGGGACGCCGGGTTACATGAGTCCGGAGCAGGCCGGCAGGCATGCCGGTATCGATGTGCGCAGTGATGTGTACTCGCTTGGGGTGCTGCTGCACCAGTTGCTGTGTGGCCAGGTGCCCAGCGCCGATACCAGTGATGCCTTGTCGCCATTGCGGCTGCTGTCCTCATTGACGCCTGCGGCGCAGACCGCGCTTGCGCTGGAGTGTCGCGCCACGCCACGGCGGCTGCGCGGCGCACTGGTGACTGGCTTGGATGCCATCGTGCGCAAGGCCACCGACCCTGAGCGCGGGCAGCGCTACGAGGCGGTATCCAGCCTGCTTGCCGATCTTGCTCGTTGGCAACAGGGCAAGTTGCCTCTGGGGGCCGCGGCTTCGCCTTGGTTGGTAGCACGGCAGTTTCTGCAACGGCATCGTCTGCCGGTACTGGCAGCATCACTGGTTCTGGTGTGTGCGGTGTCCGCACTGCTGGCGTCGCTATGGGCGCTGTCGCAGGCGCATGAACAGCAGCAGGTCGCTGCGCAGCGTCGATTGCAGTTGGAACGCATGGTGGCTTTTCAGCAGGAGATGTTGCAGAGCGTTGACGTGGACGCGATGGGCCATGCGATGGAGCGCGGGGGCGCGCAGGCGCCGCCAGAAGTGGCGCGCGACCTGCTTGAGCGCTATGTGGTGGCGCACGCTTTGCAGCGCTTGCAGTTGGACTTCAAGGATGACCCGGTGCTTGCCACTGAGTTGCGGCAGTCGTTGGCCGGGGTGTTGGCCTCCATCGGACGTTACCCGGCAGCCGCACACGAACTGCAGCTGGTGTTGAAAGACCTGCGGGCTCAGCAGCAGCCGCCCGAGCGCGTGCTCGATGCCACTGTGGACCTTGCAGATGCGTTGTATCGTGAGGGTAGCTTCGAGGCTGCCCACCAGCTTCTGCTGGATGCGCGAACCACGGCAACGGATGTACCCGAGCACAATCCACTTTGGCTGCGTGCAGGTGTGCTGATGGCGCGCGTGCTGCTGGCGCAGGGGCGTCAGCCTGAAGCACTGGCGCTGCAGCTGAAGCTGGAGCAGGACTGGGCGCAGCGGTCTGGTCGGTTGGATGCGGGGATGATGGAGCTTGGGGTGGGCATCGTTGCTACGTTGACCCGGATGTCGCAGCGTGAGCGCGCGCTTGAGCGCATGCAGGTGCTGTTGCCAAAGCTTCGTTCGCGCTATGGGCGCAGTGCGCCGCGGACACTGGCGGCCAGCTTGACGATGGCCGACCTGCTCAATACTGCAGGCGAGTACGAGGACTCATTGGCCTTGGCATCGGAGGTGCGGGCGGTCCGCCAACAGGCGCTCGGCGTGGATCACCCGGATACCTTGCAGGCCTTGGCGCTGGAAGGTGCCAACCGGGTTCGTCTGGCCCAGGATGCTCGCGCCTGGTCTGCGGCCGAAGGGTTCATGAGCGATCTTCTACAGCGACGGCAGCGGGTGTTGGGGCCAGCGCATCCGGACACCTTGCGTAGCAAGGCTGACATGATCCGATTGCTGGCCAAACAGGGCGTTCCCGCCAAGTTTGACCAAGCCATAGCCATGCAGCGCCAGCTGCTTGCCAACCGGGAGCGTGTGTTGGGGAAACTGCATCCCGATACGCTGTTCAGCCAAGGGGGGCTGGCCAGCATGCTGGCCAACACGGATCGGCATGCGGAAGCGCGCAAGGCAGCCTTGGCCACGCTGGACGGCTATCGCAAGGTCACGCCGGATCATGCGCTGATATCGGCCACCTGGGATGTGCTGGGTCGAATCGAAGACCATGCCGGGAACCTGGCAGCTTCGATTGCGGCGCATCGGACCGCGCTGCGGATGCGTGATGCTCGACGAGGCGTATTGGATGCGCACACCACGGAGAGCGCATCGCGCTTGTATGTGGTGTTGCAGCGCATGGGCGATCATGGCGGTATGGCCCTGATCCGGTCGCGCTATCTCGATCCGGTAATCGCCCAGGACCCGACGACATTGAATGCTTCGCTGCGATCTGTACGGGCAGAAGCGGTCAGGGCGTTGGCAATGCCAGTGGCATCAAGTTCGTCCTCGGCCGTAGTCCATGCCGGGCATTGAGACGAATTGTCGGTCGCCGTGCGCCGCGTCATGTGAGCATCGCCGGGCCAGTCAGCGGCATTAGTTCGGCGGTGGCGTCGGACTTCGGCAATTTCCTTGAGTTACGGATTGATGATGGCACGCACGATCTCCCTGCATTCTGAGCTCGGCGAGCAGCTCCGGTTCGTGCGGCTGCAGGCCAACGAGGCCTTGGGCCAGCCCTTCAGGTACGAGATAGAGGGGCTGTGTAGCAGTGCTTGTCCCGATCTGCCGGCGCTGTTGGGCACGCCGATGACGGTGTCGTTGGATGTTGACGGCAAGCAGCGCCACTTTCACGGCATCATCGCCGCTGTCGAGCAGCTCGACGGGGTGGTCATCGATGGTCTGGTCAATGTGCGTTTGTCGTTCGCGGTGGTGCCAAAGCTATGGTTGCTGAGCAGGCGCCAGGATTGCCGTATCCATGTCGACATGAGCGTGCCGGACATCGCCCGCAAGTACCTGTCCGAGATCGGCTATAGCGACGTGCGGATGAGCCTGTCGGGAGCCTACCCGCCGCGTGAGTATTGCGTGCAGTACAACGAAAATGGCTGGGATTTCGTGTCGCGCCTGCTTGAGCAGGAAGGCATCTACTACTACTTCGAGAACGCGCGCGGCAAGCATACGCTGGTGCTGGCTGACGGCATTGGTGCCCACGGGCGGTTGGCACCGTTCGAGGTCATGCAGTGGCAGAGCGCAGCTGCGGCAATGGGTGGACACCAGGCTGGGGTGAGCAATTGGCGTCACCGTCTGCAGGTGCATCCAACGCGCTATCAGCTGGACGAGTACGACCCGCTCAAGCCACGCGCAAGCCTGCTGGGTGACGAGCGCCTCAGCGGTGACGGGCTGCATGGCATTGGCGGGCTGGAAGGCTACCAGTGGCACGGTGCACATCCTGTACAGGCAGATGGGCGGCGCTACGCGCAGGTGCGGGCGGAGGCACATAACGTCGAGCGTTCCTGCTTCCAGGGCCACACCAATGCATGGGGCCTGGGCGTCGGCCAGCTGTTCAAGTTGGAACATGGGCCGCAGGCGGACTGGAACCAGGAGTACCTGGTGACCTCCGCGCAGACGGTGCTTGAGGAAGGTGAGGCGGCGGGTAGTGGGGTGACAGTGTCCTGCGAGTTCCAGGCGTTGCCGGGGAAACTGCCGTACCGCTCGGCCATCACTACGCCTCGCCCGCGCATCGCTGGAGTGCAGAGCGCGGTGGTTGCCGGCGAGAGCGAGGAGGACATTGCCGTCGACAAGAATGGCCGCGTGCAGGTGAACTTCCATTGGAGCAAGCCCGGCCGGCAGCATGCGCAGGTATCCTGCCCGGTGCGTGTTGCCTCTGCGTGGGCTGGCAAAGGATGGGGCATACAGGCAATTCCGCGGGTAGGGCAGGAGGTGCTTGTTGCCTTCCTGGACGGTGATCCGGACAGGCCGCTGATTGTTGGCAGCGTTTTCAATGCCGATCACATGCCGCCGTATCCGCTGCCCGAGCAGCGCACCCGTAGCGGCATACGCAGCCGCAGCCATCCAGATGGCGGTGCCGCCGACTGCAACGAAATCTGCTTTGAGGACCGCAAGGGCAGCGAGGACTTCTTGTTGCATGCGCAGAAAGACATGCATGTCGAGGTTGAGAACGATCAGCTGCTGTTGATCGAGCACGACCAGCAGTTGGATGTGCGCAATGATCAGCGCTACACAGTCGACAACGATCAGCTCGGCAAGGTAAAGCACGATCGCAGGATCGAGGTTGATAACGAGGAGCAGCTCACCGTGGGGGCGAACGCCACCACCACGGTGCAGAAGAAATTGAAGCTCGATGCGGGCTCGGAGATCGAGCTGGTCACGGGTGCATCCAGCATCGTGATGAAAAGTTCCGGCGAGATCACCATCAAGGGGGTCAAGATCGTGATCGAGGGCTCGCAGGCGGTCAACGTCGAGGGCAAGGTGCAGGTCAACATCAAGGCCGGGGCGACCATGGACATCGGTGCCGGGGCAAGCCTGAAGATGCACTCCGATGCGATGCTGCAGGTGCAGGCTGGTGCCCAGGCCGAGGTCAAGGCGCCGATGCTGAACCTGTCCGCTGATGCGCTGGCCAAAATGGCAGCGCCGCTGATCCTGATCGGGTGACCCGCATGGATGCCAATCAAGCCATGGTCTTTGCAGACGCATGCGACCAGATGCAGATCGATCCGGCGGCGCGCGGGTTGCTCAGGAGTGGGATGACTGCGCCAGACGCGGTACGCGCGCTGTTCGAGGCTGGGCATGATCAGGCCGCACTGCAGTTGGCCGCGCGGGTTATGCCAAAACGCTACGTGGTCGCTTGGCTGTGTCAATGCGCCCGCGGGCAGACGTTGGAGCCAGAGGCTCGTGCGGGCGCGGCGTTGGCAGAGCGTTGGTTGCGTGAGCCTACAGAACAGCACCGTCGTGCTGCGTTCGAGTATGCCAACGCTGGTGGCTACGGGAGCGTGGGCGCGTGGTTTGCGGCAAGCGCGGGCTGGGCCGAGGGCAGCTTGGCACCGGCCGGTCAGCAGGTGGTGGCTCCCCCGGAGCATCTCACTGCGCGCGCCGTGGTGGCTGCGTTGAATCTGTTGGCGGCAATTGACACAGCGAATTTCCACGAGCGCCGTGCAGGCTATGTTCGACAGGCGCTGGCCGTGCTCGACGGCATGGCCGGATGACTCCGTAGTCACAGCGCCTGTCTACATAACCTGCTTCATCTGGAGTACTACCTACGTGTCTTCCCAGCAGAACCTGATCCTCACCGTCAGCGGGCGTCACGCCTCCCAATTTGGCAGCTCCGCGCAGAAAACTTTCATCCAGCAGGGCGGGAGCATCGGCCGTGCCGAGGACTGTGACTGGGTGCTGCCGGCATCCGGCGTGTCGCGTGTGCACGCGATGGTGCGGTATCTCAATGGGATGTACTTCATTGAAGACCGCAGCACCAATGGCATGCTGCTCAACGGCGCCAACCTGACGCGCGGTGAACCGGCGATGCTGGGGGATACAGACCGGCTGCAGGTGGATAGTTTCGAAATCGAAGTTCGTCTGCAGACCATCGGCGCGCCTGGTCCTCTGCCGCCTGCCAGTGACGAGTACAACCCGGACCTGACCCAGGTGGCTTTCAGTCCTGCTGCCAGGGCACCCGTCGCAACCGGCCCGGTGGAGGATCCGTTCGACCACTTGTGGCAGGGCATCGGGGCAAGCCAGGAGCCGCCAGCGATGGCGGCGTCGCCGGCAGCACCGGGTCCGTCATCCGGGTCCGGCCGTGATCATGTCGACCTGATGGCGGTGCTGGGGGCACCGCTTGAACTTGACCCATTGCAACTGCTGCAGGCAAGTGCGCCAGTGTCGCGGCCGGTGGCGGTGCAGAGTGATGCTTCCGCATGGCATCACAGTGCTTCCTCGCAGGACCACTTCCGCCCGCCAAGCGTGCTCGGCGCGGGCGCGCAGCTGCCCGAGGACTGGGACTTGTCCGGCGACGATCACCCGCCAGCCCTGGCGCAGCCATTGGCGGCATCGCCCGCGATCGGCGCGCCAAGCATGGGGCGTGATATGGAGCAGGACAGGATCCTGCGCATTGTCACCGAAGGAGTGATGGAGGTGCTGCGTGCGCGCGCCGAGGTCAAGAACAGTTTCCGGTTGCCGGTGACGGTCATCCAGCGTACGGAAAACAATCCGCTCAAGTTCGCAGCAACCGCGCAGGACGCGTTGCATAAGATCGGCGGTGGCGAAGGCGGTGCCTTCCTGACGGGTGCGGCGGCGTTTGAAGACGCCTTTGATGATATCCGCTGCCATCAGATGGCGATGCTGGCGGGTATGCGTGCGGGCTATGACGCGGTGTTGCGGAGCTTCGATCCTGATCGTCTGGAACAGGATGTTGACCGCGATGGGCGTCGCTTTGGCCTTGGTGGCAAAGGCCGCTACTGGGAGCGCTATCGAGCGCAGTATCAGGCGCTGTCGCAGGATCCAGATGATTGTTTCCGTCGTTTGTTTGGCGAGGATTTTGCCCGCGCTTACGAAACGCAGCTGGCACGCTACAAGAGCTCACGCAGGTCTGAGACGAAATGACGGGCTGCCGCCCCACCTCAGTGGCCAGAATCGCCGCCACCCATCATCGTTCCCGCTTGCTGCGCGTAACGGTGAAAACGGGCCGGCGGGATTGTCCGGTTCACGATTTCTGACCGGTGTAGCAAGGGCCTGCACACCGCAACCTGCGAGCAGAGCCGATGGCACACAGCAACAAGGTCGTCTGGAGTGAAGGTTTGTTCCTTCGCCCCCAGCATCTACAGCAGCAGGAACGCTACATCGAGCGCTACGTCGAGTTGCGCACGACGCCGTTGCAGGCCCATGGCTGGGGCTTCAGCGAGTTGGAGCTGGAAACCGATCTGCTGGCGGTGGGCAAGCTGGGCGTGCGTCGCGCGCGTGGCGTGTTTGCCGACGGCACGCCGTTCGCGATGCCCGGTGATGATCCATTGCCGCCGCCGCTGGAGCTGGACCTCAATGCGCGTGACCAGACCATCTATCTGACGCTGCCGCTGCGGCAACCGGCGCAACCGGATATCGGCCGGCCGGAATCGCCGCAGGACCAGCTCTATCGCTATGGCGTAAGAGAGCTGGAAGCGCTGGATAGCTCCGGCAGCGTCGATGAGCGCGTGTTGATGGAAGTTGCCGGGCTCAGCACGCGGCTGGCATTGGCCTCGCAGCCGTTGGAAGGTCTGGCGCGGATACCGCTTGCGCAACTGGTGGAGGTGCGAGCCGACCGGCGTGCTCAGTTGGATGACGGATTCATCGCCAGCGTCACTGCCTGCGAAGCCGCCCCACGGCTTTCTACGTTTCTGGTCGAGCTGCTCGGTTTGCTGCACCAGCGCGGCGAAGCCCTGGCAGCGCGGGTGGCAGTCAGCGACCGCGGTGGCGCTGCCGAGATCGCCGACTTCCTGATGCTGCAGCTGGTCAACCGCTGGCAGCCGCGTCTGGCCTATTGGGCTGCCGTTCCCCGCCTGCACCCGGAAGCCCTGTACACCGAGCTGCTGGCACTGGCTGGGGAACTGGCGACGTTCACTGCGCCGGGCAAGCGTCCGCCAGCATTTGCTCCCTATCTGCATGATGCGCAACGTGAGAGCTTCGAACCGCTGATTGCAGCCTTGCGCAGCAGCCTCAGCGCGGTGCTTGAGCAGACCGCATTGGCGATACCTGTGCAGGCCCGCAAGTTTGGTGTCTGGGTGGCGGTGATTCCGGACCCGGGTTTGCTTGACGCTGCCCAGTTCGTGCTGGCCGCCAAGGCGGACCTGCCTGCCGATGACCTGCGCCGGCGGCTGCCGGCGATGGCCAAGATCGGCCCGGTTGAGCAGATTCGCGACCTGGTCAACCTGCAACTGCCGGGTATAGCTCTGGCCCCGATGGCAGTGGCGCCACGGCAGATCCCGTACCACGCCGGCCATGTCTATTTTGAATTCGACAAACAGACACCGATGTGGCGTGCGTTGCAAGGCGCAGGGGGTCTTGCGTTCCACCTGGGCAACGAGTTCCCGGGCATAACGCTGCAACTCTGGGCGATCAGGGGGTAGGGCGATGAACGCACGTGATTGGAAGGCCCCAGTGCAGGCGGTTGCAGCCGACAACGATACGACCCAGACCGGGATTGGCGACTTCGTCAATGGCAGTCTCAATCCGTTAACGCAGGCAGCCACTCCCTTGCTGCTGCTGGCCGAGCAGTTGCGCCGCAGTACCTATGCGCCGGACGTGATGCGTCTGCGTGAGCAGGCAGAGGCACAGATACGCAAGTTCGAGGCGCGGGTGCGCGAAGCCCGCTGCAGCCCGGAGTCGGTGATGACCGCCCGCTATGTGCTGTGTGCAGCACTGGACGAGGCGGTGTTGAATGCGCCGTGGGGTGAGCGCAGCGGTTGGGCGCAGCGCACCCTGCTGGTGACATTCCATGGTGAGTCCTATGGCGGTTCCAAGTTTTTCGCCATCCTTGAGCACTTGCGCGAGGACGTGCCGCGGCACATCGAGCTGCTGGAGCTGCTGTACCTGTGCCTGGCAATGGGCTTTGCAGGGCGCTACCAGATTGAACCGGACGGGGCGATGCGGCTGTCATCCATCCAGGACGATCTGTATCGCAGTATCCGTAGTCAGCGTGGGACTGCACCGGAAGGGCTGTCGCCGCAATGGCAGGGCATCGAAGACCAGCGCTCGCGGCTATGGCGATGGTTGCCACTGTGGGTGGTGAGCATTGCCGCTGCCTGCCTGGTACTCGGTGTGTTCCTGTGGTTGCACACGCGGCTCAACGATCTGTCCGCGCCGATCAGTGCGCAGGTGGCCACGATCGGATTGCAGAACGGGCGGGTCCCTGATGATGCGCGACCGGCACCAAAGCTGCGCTTGGGTGAGCTGCTGGCGCCCGAGCAGCGCGCCGGGCAGCTGAGTGTTGAGGGTCAGCCCGATGGTAGTGCGCGGGTGCGCATCAACGGCAGTGCGATGTTCGCCTCTGGAGGTGTCGAAGTAGATCCGGCGCAGCAGCCCTTGTTGGACAAGGTCGCGGCGGCTCTGGATCTGCTGCCGGGCCGGGTGGTCATCGTCGGCCACACCGACGATCAACCCGTGCGTTCGTTGACTTACAAGGACAACTTCGCGCTGTCGGCGGCCCGCGCAGAGGCGGTGGCACACGCGCTGGGGCGTAGTTTGCGGGACCCCGCACGGGTTGAGTTCTCCGGCGCAGGCGATTCGCAACCGCTGGCACGACCGACGCAGTCGGCGGAAAACCGCGCGCGCAATCGCCGCGTGGAAATTCTCTATCAGCCGGGAGATTGATGATGGCTGTGGTGTTGGAAAAACTGCGTCGTGGTGGCTGGGTGGTCCTGCTTGGGGTGATCCTGCTGGCCGCGCTGGTCTGGTTTGGCGGTCCCTATCTTGGGCTGGCTGGGCGCCAGCCTCTGGCCGGGGTGTGGGCACGCCTGTTGTTCCTGGCGGTGCTCGCGGTGCTGGCGCTGGCGACGTGGGCGGTACGCAGCTGGCTGCGGCGGCGCCGTGCCAATCGCATGGCTACCGCGCTGGGTGATGGCGATGATGTGGCGCAGCGCAGCGCGGGCGAGCGGCGTCAGCTGGAAAGCCGGTTTCACGAGGCCATGCAGTTGCTGCGTCGGCGTCCGGGCAGCCGCAATCTGTATGCCTTGCCGTGGTATGCCGTGATCGGGCCACCGGGCTCGGGCAAGACCACGCTGTTGCAGCACTCGGGTCTGCGCTTTCCTTTGGAAGCTCGGTTTGGCAATGAATCGGTGCGCGGCGTTGGCGGCACCCGCCAGTGTGATTGGTGGTTCACCGATGAGGCAGTATTCCTGGATACCGCAGGACGCTACACCACGCATGATTCGGACCGTGCGGTAGACGCGAGTGGATGGCAGGATTTCCTGCGTCTGTTGCGTCGGCACCGTCCACGTCAGCCGCTCAACGGTGTGGTTGTCACGATGAGCCTGTCGGATCTGCTCACGCTGGACCCGGGCGAGCGTCAATTGCATGCGCAGGCGATCCGGCGACGTCTGGATGAGTTGCATCAGCAGCTGCATCTGCAGGTGCCGGTGTATCTGGTAGTGACCAAGTGTGACCTGCTTGCCGGCTTCAGCGAATTTTTCGACGATCTGAGCCCACAGCAGCGGGCACAGGTCTGGGGTACGTCGTTCCCTCTGCAGAAATCGATTGACGGCAGCGCAGCACTGGCGTTCTCCGAGGCGTTCGCGCGCTTGCTGGACCGGCTCAATACGCGCCTGTTGCAGCGTCTGCACGATGAGCGCGATGGTAGCCGGCGCGCGGCGATGCTGGCGTTCCCGCCGCAGTTCGCCACCATCGGGGATGTGGCCCGGCAGTTCATTGAAGCAGCCTTCAACGGTCAGGCCTTGGCGCCTGCACCGATGCTGCGCGGCGTGTATCTGACTTCGGGCACCCAGGAGGGTACGCCGATAGATCGGATGCTTGGGGCAGTGGCGCGCACATTCGGCCTGGATGCACAGCGTGCTCCTGAGCCCAGCGCGCAGCCCAGGACGTTCTTCATCGAACAGCTGCTGCGCTCGGTGGTACTACGCGAATCTGGTCTGGCCGGTTTCAGCCCACAAAGGGAGCGCCGACGCACCGTGTTGCATGCGGCAGGGTGTGCTGCGGCGCTGCTGGTGGCCGCAGTGTGCAGCTTCGGGATGTTTGCCAGCTATAGCGGTAACCGTGACTATCTTGCACAGGTGCAACGGGCAATGGACGACCGCCCGCCGCTAGCAGACCCTTCCGCCGCCAAGGATCTGCGCGGTTACTACGAGCGCACGCTGCAGCGCCTGCAGGCGGTGGACTCGGTAGCCAAAGTGGCGCGTGCTCCAGCCAAAAAGCCCTGGTCGCAGAGCTGGGGACTCTATCAGCGTGATGCCATTGGCGAGGAGCTGCAGCAGGCACAGGCGCGTGAGATGAATGCCCTGCTGATACCAGGGCTGGCGACACAGCTGCGGCGCGGCCTGCAGAAGTCCGCAGCCGAACCGCAGGCGCTGTACTACTACCTCAAGGGCTACTTGATGCTGGGTGATCCAGCACACCTGCAGGCTGCCGAGTTGCGCACGCTTGCGGGCTTGGATGCACAGCGCTTGTTCGAGGACGATCCTGTGCTGGTGAAGGCGCTGGATGCACAGGTGGCGATGCTGCTCGAGCAGCCTGGTCGGCTGCGGGTCATCACGCCAGAGCCGCTGTTGGTCGAGCAGGCACGCAATACCTTGCGCTCGGCCAACCTTGCCACGCTGGTGTACAGCAACCTCAAGCTCTCCGCGCAGGCACAGCCGCGGCCGTCCTTGCGGCTTGATCGTGCCTTGGGCCTGCTGGCTGATGCCTTCCGTCGCCGCAGTGGCGTGGCACTATCCGCGCCCTGGCCGGCGTTGTATACGCAGCCGGTATTCGCAGAGCTGGCGACGACGGGAATTGACGAATCGGTTGCGCAGTTCGTTGCCGATGATTGGGTCATTGGAAGTCAGCCGATGGATGAATTGGCGCGTGCGCGCCTGGCTGGCGAAGTGTTGCGCCTGTATGAGCAGGACTACATACGCGCCTGGAACGGCCTGCTCGGCGACCTGCAACTGGTCAGTGACAGCGGCAGCGACGGTGCCTCATCGACGCTGGCCAAGGTTGCCGGCCCTAGTTCGCCATTGCGCCTGTTGTTGGTGTTGGTGGGCGAGCACACCCAGAGCATGATGCGCGCACCGGCCCAGAGCGCGGCAGAGAAGGCCTCGGATGCCGCAGCGGGGAAAGCCGCAGCGGCCGCAGGGAAGGCTGCTGCGCAGGCGGTCGCTGCCGTGCCCGGTGGCGCCGCCTTGAAAGCGGCACTTGCGAACAAAGGCAGCGGGGCCGCTCCGGTTGAACCGGGTGCGGCAATCAGCGAGCACTTTGCCGCGTTGGCCCAGCTATGCGTGGGGGCTGCCGGCGCGACGCCGTTGGACCAGGTGTTGGCCACCTTCCAACGGCTGGGTCAGGATCTGCTGGCTCCGGTTGGGACCAGCACTGGTACTCCTGCGGAAGCGCTGTTGTTGGCACGACAGCAGGCGGCGCAATTGCCGCCACCGGTATCGGGCTGGCTGCTAGGGCTGACCGGCGAGAGCTCAATACAGCTCAATCGTCAGGCACAGGCCCAGGTGGATGCCAAAGTGGCGCAGTCGATAGCACAGGTGTGCAGGCAGTTCGTCGATGGACGCTACCCGTTCGAGCCAAGCGCTGTCGCTGAAATTCCTGTGCAGAATTTTGGGGAATTGTTCGGCCATGGGGGGCGTTTCGACACGCTGTACCGCGAAACCCTGGCGGGATTGCTCGATACCAGTGGCGCCCGCTGGCAGTGGAAGGACGCAGCCAACGCGGCCGCGAGCGATCCTGCGCTACCAGCGCACATGCAGCTGGCCGATGCGATAAAACGCAAGTACTTCCGCGACGGCAATCTGCCCGAAGTGGGGTTTACCTTGCTGGCGCCGGAGCTCGGTGATGGGGTGTCTCGGTTGGACATCGACATTGATGGCCAGCATTACGACTACCGTGAAGGTGCACCGCCAAGCATGCCGATGAGATGGCCGGGACCCACCCCAGGACGGGTCTCGTTCACCGCTTTCGATGCCGCCGGCAAGCGCTTGGGCGGCGTTGTCTATCTGGGGGACTGGGCGTTCATCCGCGCATTGCAGGCATCGCAGCTGCGTGCCGAGTCGGATCTGCGATACGTCGCCACGTTGGACCTGGAGGGCCATCGTGCGCAGTTGCCCCTGCAGGCGGCGAATCTGCGTCATCCCTTTCTGGACGGCGACGTAAGCCGGTTCCGGTGCGGGAGTTGATGATGGGTATGAGCGGTACCAATGCAGGCAGTGGCTTCTACGGAAAGCTGCCGTGGCTGGGCGATTTCGTGCAGCGTCGGTTGCCGCAGGAACTGGTGCAGGCATGGGACGCACACGTCAGCCAGTTGCTACCGACCGTACCTGCGTGGGCGGCGGAAAGCGCTGTGCGGATCAGGCCGTGGGCTTTCCTCTGTGCGCCCGAAACCTGCGGGAGCAGCGCGTTCGCAGGCGTGGTTGCGCCTGGCGTGGACCGCGTGGGGCGGCGCTTTCCGCTGTTGATTGCCAAGGTGATCAGGGCTGATACGGATGCGGGTGGGCTGTTGCGGCCGAACCTGCCCTGGTTCGACGCAGCCTGGTGCCTGCATGTCGCGGTAGCCAGCGGAACGGTTGGCAGCATCGAGGAGTTCAATGAGCGGGTGCTGGCGCTTGACGGTGAGGACAGTGGCTGCGCGTCTGATGAAACGCTGCGCAGTAGCGATATCGGGCCTGTTCTGCGTGAGCGTCGGGAGCTGTGGGCGCGCTGCCTGGAGCAGGGCGGCAGCATCTGGTGGCGCGACGCAGCCGTGTCCTGTGTGCTGTCTGGCTTGCCGCAGACGCATGACTGCCAGCAGGCAATGCTGGCCGACCGTTCGATGGAGGTGGATGCATGAATGCAGGAGCCCAACCCTATGCCTCAGCAGGGCATACCGATACCGGCAAAGTACGCCGTCTGAATGAGGATGCCATTCTCTGCCGTGACGAAATAGGACTATGGGTAGTTGCTGACGGTCTTGGCGGACACTCCGCCGGAGACTATGCGAGTGCGCTGATCGTGCAGCGGCTTGGGGCCATGCAGCGGCAGGGAGACGTTGCCGATTTTGTCGAGGCGATCGAGGACGAGCTTGAGAAAGTCAATGGCGAGCTGCTGCAGCGTGCCCATGCCCAGCAGGTGGATGTGATCGGTTCAACGGTGGTGGTGCTGGTTTACGACCGGGACTTCATGCTGTGTGGATGGGTGGGCGACAGCCGTGCCTACGGCATGTCGGGTGGGGGCCTGCGTCAGCTGACGCGCGACCATGTACACGGTATGCGTGATGACGTCACCCAATTTTCCGGTACTGGTGCAAACGCGGGCGCGTTGACGCGCGCGGTGGGGGCGCAGGATCCATTGTTGATCGATTGGGTCGTGGCCAGTCACGCCAGTGGAACTCCGTTCCTGTTGTGTACCGACGGTATCAACAAGGAGATTCCCGATGCGGAGTTGGATATGGAATGTCGTCGAGTGCGCGAGCCGCGCGCGTTGCTGACGCGATTGTTTGAATTGGCGCTTGGGCGCGCCGCCCGCGACAACGTATCAGCCGTTGTCGTGCGTATCCAGGAGTAAAGAACGTGCAAGAGGACAGTCCTTCCGTGGTCGAATTGGTTACCGCTTTCCGTTCCGGGGAGCTTGATCTTCCCGCCCTGTTGGCAGCTCTGGACAAGTGCCAGAGCCTGCCTGAAGAAGAATACCGTATCGGATTTGAGACCTTGTGGCGCATGCGTGAAGAGCGTGCGATTGATGAGGTGACCATCAGTACCTTGCTCGAGCGCATGCAGTCCATGCGCACGCAGTTGGGAACAGCCCCGGCCGGTGACGATGTAACGGTGATCAAGCCGGCGCCACGCGCGGGCGACCAAACAGACGATGTCACTCGGGTACTGCCTGCCAATGATGTGGCTGCTGCGCCGCCGGACATCAACAGTACCGGGAGTCACTCACACAGTGCGGCAACCGCCGGCTGGGAGCACGTGGTTGCCGCAAGTGACCGCTACGTGTCAGTGGGGAGCACGTTGAAGGGACGATTCTTGCTGGAACGCGAGCTCGGTCGCGGCGGCATGGGTGTGGTTTATCTGGCGCAGGATGCCCGCAAGATCGAGGCGCGCGATCGCGATCCATGGGTTGCGGTGAAGGTCCTGAGCGACGAGTTCCGTCGCCATCCTGACTCGTTGGTTGCGCTGCAGCGTGAGGCGCGCCGTTCACAGCAGCTTGCTCATGACAACATCGTGCGCGTACACGACTTCGATAAGGACGAGGGCATCGTCTTCATGACGATGGAGTATGTCGCCGGCAGTGACCTGCGTACCTACATCCGTGAGCAGGCCTCCAATGGCATGTCCTTGGCGCGAGCGCGGCCGCTGATAGAAGGCATGGCGCGCGCTTTGGGGCGCGCACATGCAGCGGGGATCGTTCACTCCGACTTCAAGCCCGGCAATGTGATGGTTACCTTGGACGGTACGCCGAAGGTGTTCGATTTCGGGATCGCCCGTGCTGGTCAGCACAAGGCGGATGCCAGCGGTGAGCAGACCGTGTTCGATGCGGCTACGTTGGGCGCACTGACCCCCGCGTATGCAAGCCTTGAGATGCTGCGTGGGCAGGCGCCGACACCGGCTGACGACATCTATGCGTTGGGCTGCGTGTGCGTGGAACTGCTCACCGGACGACATCCATTTGACAAGAACAGTGCCGAAGTTGCGTTGAAAGAGGGCCGGCGCCTGCCGCCGATCCCTGGCTTGAGCCGTCGTCAGTACCAGACCTTGTCTGCCGCGGTGGCCTTTGAACAGAGCAAGCGTCTGCCGGACGTGCAGTCGCTGCTGGAAGGTCTGCGCTATGTGGGTTGGCGCGAGCGTGTGCTTCCTGTCGTTGGCTATGGCACAGCAGCGACTGTGGTGCTGGTTGCCGCGGGTGTTGGCCTATGGCGGCATGAGGCGTCCAGTCGCTTGAATAAGGTGGTCGAGGGCTTCAGTGCTACGGCGCCGGACCGCTATCGCGATGAAGCACAGGCCGTGGCTGGGCTGGAATCACTGGATGACGAACAGCGTGCGCAGTTCCTTGTTGGAAGCGGCGACCTGGTACGCCAATTTCTTGTGCGGCGGCTTGATGAGTTGTGGAAGCCGGAGGCCGGTCGCTTTGACTTTCCCGGCATCGCCAAGGTCTTTGCCTTGCGTGATCGCCTGCGTCTCTACGCGCCTGCGATGGACGCGCGTCGCGCCGCAATTGAAAGTGAGCGTGACAGTCAGCTCAATGCATTGGATACCCGGCTCGGTGAACAACTGCTCGGGTCGGGCAATCTGTTCGCGAACGGCGCCGGCAGCCTGCAGGAGACCTTGGCGCGGATAGGAATGATTGATCCCGGCAGCCCGCTTTTGCACACCCCTGATCTCGAAGTTGGGTACGCACAGGCAATTTCCACCGCACTTGCCGAGGGCCAGCAGGAGTTGGCGCGTAGCCAGTTGGCGCTGGCCACGAAGCAGTTCCCACAATCGCTGCGTCTGCAGTTGCAGCAGGCGAAGTTGCGTAGCCTCGCGCGCCCGGCAGCCGATGCTGCGGCGGCTGGCAGCGTTGCCCAGGCAACGGCCAGCTTTGAACAGTTGCTGCAGGCCCCCTCGGCGGCGGCGGATTGGCAGGCAAAGATGGCGGCAGTCATGGCCAGGCTGCGCGACGATCCCGCGCAGTTGCAGACTGCGCAACTGCGTCTGGGTGAGACCGTTGCGGCGACGTTGGCGTCCCACGATCAGCCCGCTCAGCTACCCGATGACCTGATCCTGCTGGACTTCGCTTTGGAGTACGCGGCGAAAACACCCTCCCTGCAACAGCAGCACGCGCATCTTCAGCAGCGGCAGTTGGCAGCGATGGCCAATCTGGAGGCGGAGCGTGCACAGGCCGAAGTGGTGGCACGCGGCGAATCATTGCGGCGCGCCGTTGCAGCTGGTGATATCGACAAGGCCGAGAGTCTGTTTGCACGCTTGCGTACGCTGCAGCCAGATGCTGCCTTCGTGCGCGAGCAGGCGCCAGCCTTGCTGGCGCAGGCCTACCAGTCACAGGCGGATGCACAGTTCGCCAAGGGCGATTATCCGGCGGCAGTGAAGGCCGTGACGCGTGGCATTGCAACCTTGGTGAGCAACACCAGCTTGCCCAAGCTGCAGGCGCGCTATCAGTTGGTTGCTGCGGTCATGGCGGTCAATGACGCCACCCCGGCCGGTGAGCGGGAGCAACTGCGGCAACGGCTTGACAGCCAGTTCCGCGCTGACGGTACGGCGATGGCGCGGCTGGAGCGGGAGATGCAGGCGCGCGGTCAGTTGCCGCAAGGTTCGCTGCGCGGTCGTCTGCAGCTCGGCGGGGCGGAACCCTCGCCCGACCAGGTGGCACCGAAGGCAGGTTCCACCCCACGGCCGGCTGTGGCATCGGCGTCGACCAAACGCGGTGCGTCTGCTGCTGCCCTGCCAAGTGCCGCAAGCGAGGATGAGCCACTACCGCCGGTTCCCGATGGCCCGGATCCCTGCGACGGGCTGGCTGGCCGCGCGCGCCCTTGCTACGACGCGGTGGGCGAAGGCCGTGGGCCAATGATGATGGTTGTACCGGGTATGGCCGGTGGCAAGCCGTTTGCGTTGGCACGCGGCGAGATCGCTGTAGATGACTTCAACATCTACTGTCGGGCTACCGGCCAATGCGCGGTACGGACGGTTGCCAGCGCTGAACTGGGACGCCTGCCGGCGCAGAACGTCACCCTTGGCCAGGCCAAAGGCTATGCGCGCTGGCTGACGCGCGCCAGCGGCGGCTGGCGATATCGCTTGCCCACCGATGCCGAGTGGCTGCATGCGGCACAAGCCAGCCAGCGATGGCGGCAGGCCCCTGACTCCAACTGCATTCCGCCTACCGCCACCGCTGAGCAGGCCGGAGCGCCTGCTGGGGTGCGTGGTCGCGAGGCGAACCCCTGGGGTTTGGTGAACCTGGCAGGCAACGTGTGGGAATGGGTGAGTGGCGGCGATGGTGCAGCGTTGCGGGGAGGGAGCTATGCCAGCTTCTGGTCTGACTGCACGGTGGAGGCGCGTCGTGCCGCGCCGACCGCAGCTCAAGCCGATGTTGGCTTTCGGGTACTGAGGGAGCTGAAGTGAACGATTGGGAGAATCAAGCGAACGCAAGCCTGCGGTCGCTGGCCGACGCGCGCCAGCGTGGTCAGCTTGATCGCGCAGAGTACCGGGAACGTCGTCGTCGCATTCTGCAGGCCGGGCGCAACCACCAGGCGCAGACCCAGCCCAATGCGCTGCAGCCCACCAGGGCGGCAGTTGCAGCAACGGATGCACGGAAGAACAGCAGCATATGGAAGCTGGCGACGCTTGCTCTTGCGCTGCTGGCGGGTGGTTTGCTGATCTGGTTGTTGAGGGAATAGAACCGATGAAGCTCCTTCTCTGTTGGCAGCGACAGCTACCTACCTTCGAGCTTGTGAGTGGATCTGCATGCGCTGGCGCCAGCTGCTGTGCCGTGCAGCGCACATTTTTTTTGTTGATGGACCCATGTTGATGAAAATGACCACGTTGGCACTGTCTCTCATGGCGGCGCTGCCGGCAGCGCAGGCCTACGAGCCGGACGCAACCACTGCATCTGCAACCGCGTCCACGGATGCACATCAGACCATGCTGCCTGCTGTATCCGAGCGCGACACAACCGCGAAGATGGAGGTCCGTGGCTTTCGGGTGAAAGGTGTAGCGGAGCACCCGCAGCAGCGGATCACAGCTGCCAGCGTTCAAGCCATCGCCGATGCGCACTTCGCGCAGTTGGCCGCAGGCGAATCATCGGTGGCGCTGGATTTTGCACAGTTGCAGGCTGCAGCGGACGTCATCACGACGGCTTATAGGCAAGCCGGCTTTCTGGTGAGCGTTGCTTTCCTGCCAGTGCAGACGGTTGCGGCGGACCGCATCATCGAGATACAGGTGATGGAGGGGCGCATCGGCAAAGTCATCGTGCAGGGCAATCAGCGTTATCAAGAGCGCACCTTGAGTGACAGTGCTGAACGTATGCGCGGGCTGCCGTTGCGCCGTAGCGATATCGACAGCGCGCTGCTGTACGCGCGCGACCTGCCAGGAGTGTCGGTGTCCTCGGTGCTGCAGCCTGGCGAGAACGAGGGAGAGACGGATCTGGTACTGGTCGCCAGCGAAGCCGCTAGAGGCTGGGCGGTGAATCTGAGTGTCGACAATTTCGGTACTGAGACGAGTGGGCGCGGCCGCGTGCAGGCGGGCTTGGTGTGGAACAACCCGCTTGGACGTGGTGATGTTTTTGCCATCAGTGGCAACTGGCAGTTCAGTCCGACGTCCAGCCGCAATGGTGCCTTCTCCTACAGCATGCCGATCCGTGGCGTCTCTGGGCTGTCCGTTCTGGCCGGTGCCAACCAGAGCGAGCTGGAAGTGAACACTGGACCAATGGCGGTGCTTGCCATCAAGGGTCCTGCATCACAGCGCTATGTTGGTACAGACTGGAAATTCCTCAACACCGTGCCGTTGCAGATGACAGCATCGGCGCGCCTGGTGCGCGAGTCCTCGCGCTTCGAGGCTATCGGCATGGCGTTGTCCAATCACCGCTACGACGTGGCAGAGCTGGGTATCGGCTTGCGCCAGAACGATACGCGTTGGCGCGGTGTGAACCTGGCACAGCTGAGCGTGCGCCGATCGCTGCGTGACAACTCGGCAGCACTCGACGTGGTCAACCCCTATCGCGACAGCCAGTTCACCGTGGCGCGGCTGGGCTTGATGCGCATGCAATACCTCACTCGCGACCAGCGCCTGGTGGCGAAGTTCAATGGTCAGTACACGGGTAATGGCTTGCCGGCGATGGAGCAGTTCCAGTTGGGCGGCTATGACAGCATCCGCGGCTACTCGCAGGGTGAAACACTGGGTGATCGCGGCTATCTGTTGGGCCTGGAGTACCAGGTGGATGCGCCGGGGTTTGCTGACAGGATGTCTCCGTTTCAAGGTTTGGTCTGGCGCGAACTACTGACGTTTGACGTGTTTGCCGACCACGGCCGGGTAGCTGATGCCACCGGTCACCTGGCGCCAACCAGTTTGTCCAGCGCCGGTGCTGGAGTGACTTTCCGGCTGCCGCGCTTCCATGGCATGGAAGTGCGCTTGGCTGGTGCATTGCCTACCAGTTCCGCCGATGCGAGCGATGGACGCGATGCCCGTGCGTATGCACGGTTGAGCATGAATTTTTGAGGATCTGAACCATGAACCGCATCTACCGTCTTGTGTTCAATCACGCCCTGGGCCAAATCCAGGTGACCTCCGAAATCGGCGCTTCGCCACGCGCGACGACCGGCGTCAGCCGCCGTCTGCCCGCACATCTGCGCCTGCTGCCGTTCGCGCTGGCACTTGCTTGCGCTGGCGGGGCACAAGCCGTGGAGCTTCCGCAGGCTGGGAGCGCCACCGGCGCAACGATCTCCTACGGCGCAGCCGGCTCGAACACGATGACGATCAGCCAGGCCCAAGCCAAAGCACTGATCACCTGGGGTAGCTTCAATATCGGCCAGGGCGGCACGGTCCAAATCACTACTCCAGATATAAACGGCGTTACCTTGAACGTGGTGCACGGTGGGTCGCTCAGCAGCATTGATGGTGTGCTGACATCGAACGGTCATGTGTTTCTTATCAATCCTGCCGGCATTGCATTTGGTAGCAACGCGCAGGTGAATGTTGGTGGCCTGGTGGCCAGCTCGTTGAAGTGGAATGAGGTCGAACAGGGCGAGAAATATCAGTTCGACCAGTCCGGCGCAGCAGCCAGCGTCAGCACTGCTGCAGGGGCGCAGATCACCAGCAGGGGCCCGGTAGTGTTGATGGGAGCGTCTGTCTCCAATAGTGGTTCTATCGCTGGCAGCACGGTGAATCTGCTGTCGGCTGGCGGTGTCACTCTCCAGTACGATCCGCTGCAAGGCCTTACTGCGCTGTTGGGCGCAGCAACCAGTAGTTTGCCAGCCGGCACCTCTGCCGCCGTGAGTAACACCGGCCTCATCACGGCCGGCGGGGTCGTACTGCAGGCAAGATTGGATCCAGCGCTGGCAGCGTCGGCTATCAATCTCGGCGGCGTGGTAGAGGCGACGCAGCTGCTTTCTGCAGATGCTGTAGGCGGGGAGCTGCATTTATCTGGTGATGGCGACGCCGAAACCATCCAGCTTTCCGGTGATAAAGGTGTCAGCCAAAGTGCCGGCAAACTGCTCGCCAGCAAGGGGCTTGAGCTGGCTGTTACCGGCGACGCCACACTGAGCAGTGCGACCAACGAAGTAGCCAGAATCGGCGGGATAGTCAGCGGAAATCTTGCTTTGAGCAATTCCGTCGATCTTGCCCAGACCGGGGCGCTGGAGGTGGCGGGTACCACCACGCTGAACAATGCGTCAAAGAAGGTAACGTTGACCAATGCCGGCAACCGCTTCGGCGGGAATGTATCGCTCGACGCCGGCAATGTAGCCATCTCAGCCGCTGGCAGCTTGGCCTTGGGCAATGTCCTGGTTGACTCACTGAATGCGACCGCTGGATCCATATATTTGCCTGCCGCGATCAGTAGTACTGGGGCGCAGAATTACAACGGCGCCGTAGTGCTGGGCCAGAACACCAGTCTGTCTAGCGCACTGGGTGCAATCACATTCGGCGGAGTGATTGATGGCGCCCATGCCTTGTCGATCACAGCGCCCGGGTGGGTCAGTTTTGGTGGTGCGGTGGGAGGCTCAACAGCGCTGACGTCGCTGGATGTCTCAGATGCAGTGAGAATATCGTTGCCGTCGAGCGTCACCACCACTGGCATGCAGCGCTACGGCGGTCCGGTTGACTTGTCGGGGACGACGTCGCTGACCAGCCAATCGGCAGGTGCCATCGACTTCAACTCCACCATCAATGGCGCATATGGTTTGACCGTCAATACTGCGGGAGCCACCACCTTCGCCGGCGTCATAGGTGGGACTGAAGCCCTTGCTTCGTTGACCACCGATGCAGCAGGTACTACACAGTTGGGCGGCAATGTGCGAACAACGGGAAGCCAGACCTATGGCGATACCGTTTCGCTGAGTGGGCCTGTCACGCTGAGCAGTGCGGCGGCAGGCAATATCGCGTTCGGCAGCAGTGTCAGCGGCACTTCCGGCTTGACCGTCAACACCGCCGGCCAGACCGCGTTTGCTGGCGCTGTAAACCTGGGTTCGCTGATCACTGATGTTGGTGGCACTACCCAGCTGGGCGGCAATGTGACCACCAGCGGCGCGCAGGCGTACGGCGACGGACTGGAACTGACTGGTGATGTCACGTTGGCCAGTACGCTTGGTGAGTCCATCAGTATCAATGCAGGTGCCAATGGCGGGCATGCACTGGCAGTAAACACGGCAGGAACCACTACGCTGGCTGGCGGTTTTGGCAGCACTACTGCATTGGCATCGCTTGCTACCGGCACCGGTGGCACGACGCGCTTGGCGGGTGTGTTCAATACTCTGGGTGACCAGGCTTATGGCGACAATGTCGTACTATTCGGTGGCACCACGCTATCCAGTTCTGCCGGTTCCATCGGTTTCGGCGGCGCGGTGGACGGCGCATATTCGCTGACGACAAGTGCAGCGGGGGTAACGCGGTTTTCGGGTGCTGTTGGGGCAACCAATGCACTGGCATCACTGGCAGTCTCTGCTGGGTCGTTCAGCGCGCAGGGCATCAGGACCAGCGGCAACCTCAGCCTCAACGTACTCAACGGTATCGTGCAGGCTGGAGCTTACAACGTTGGCGGCGATGCCAGCTTCACTTCGGGCGGCGATCTAACGCTGACAAATGCTGGGAACCTATTCAACGGCAAAGTATCGCTCCACGGCAGCACTGTCTCCATCAAAGCAAGCACCGCGCTGGACATCAGTCGGGCCCAGGCTACCAAGCTGAATGCAGATGCCGTGGGGGCGCTGGCACTGGATGACGCGACCATCGCAGGCGGTGGCGCCATTCTCAGCGGCAAGGCAATGTCGCTGGGTTCCATCACGGTTACCGATGGCGGGGGTCTGGGGGTTTCTGGCTCGTCCATCAGCCAATTCGGGGCGCTGGACGTTTCGGGTGCAAGTACATTCAAGGCTGACGGCGGCAACATCACATTGGGCGCCCCCAATGCGTTTGGCGGTCAGGTCGATCTGGAGGGCCTCGATGTCCTGATCAATGCAGGAGGCCTGCTCAAACTGGGCAGTGTCAGTGCGCGAAAACTGGATGCCGGTGCAGCGCAGCTTCGATTTGGCAGCAACATAACCACGACAGGCTACCAACGCTACGTCGGCGGAGTTGGATTGACGCGTGACACCTCGCTGGTCGCGGGTGGAGAACTGAGCATCGCAGGTAGCATTGATGGGGGATTTGGACTTGCGCTGAACTCAGGTAGCGCGGTCCGAATTGGCGGAGGTGTAGGGCAATCGACAGCGCTCTCCAACCTGACTGTGTCCGGCCCAGCGGCCATCGATAGCGCAGTAACCACGGATGGCGCGCAGGTGTTCAATGGCGCGCTGCAGTTGAACGGCGACAGCAACCTGACCAGCGCGCAGGGCGACATCACCCTCGCAGATGTGGATGGTGCGCACGCATTGGCACTGAATGCAGGCAGTGGCACCGTGCGTTTCGGATCGATCGGGGCAAGCAATGCGCTGACCAGCCTGCAGGTCGACAGTGCCGCCGTCGGCTTGCTGGGCACATCGGTAAGGACCAGCGGCGCGCAGCTGTATGACGCTTCAGTGGTGTTGACCAAGGACGTGGCCCTTGCCAGCACCGGCGGAGGCGACATCAGGTTTGGCGGTAGCATCGACGGTGGCTATGCACTGCAGGTCAATACGGCCGGTGTCACCCGCTTCGGTGGCACGGTAGGAGGGGCTGGCGCGCTGGCATCGCTGACGACAGATGCAGCCGGCACTACCGGGCTGGGCGGTTGGGTCTTTGCCAGTGGCGACATTGCATTCAATGATGCGGTCAACCTGAGAGCACTCACCAGCGTGCGCAGCCAGAACGGCACAACGACATTCGGCAGCACCGTTGTCGGGCCTTGGGCACTGGCCGCAGCCGGTGGCGCCGGCACCGCATTCGGCGGCGCGGTCGATGTGCTGAGTCTGCTGGTACAAGGTGGCGGTACCACCATGCTGGGAGGCGACGTAAGCGTCGATGCCAGCGCTGTGTTCAATCGTCCTGTTCTGTTGAGCAATGATGTGACCGTGGATGCACGAACTGTCTCTTTTGCGGGGGCGATCAACGGCGCGCATGCACTGGACATCACCGCTACCGGCGCGGTGACCTTTGGTGACCATGTTGGCGCGACTACCGCATTGGACTCGTTGACGGTGCGCGGCGCATCTTTGAACGCCAAAGGCATCACCACAACCGGCAACCTTTCAGTGGATGTTGCCGCTGATATCACCCAGGCCGCTGCCTATGGCGTTGGGGGATCGGCCAGCTTCGCATCACAGGGCAACATCAATCTGAGCAACAGCGGCAACCGTTTTGATGGCGTGGTAGCTCTGGACGGTGCCGCGATTCAGATAGCCAGTGCATCCGCACTTGATCTGGACGTTGTGCAGGCGGGCAGTCTTTCTGCAACTGCCAATGGCAGGCTGAGCCTTGGCAATGCCGCGATAGGCGGAAATACCACGCTGTCGGGTAACGGGATCGTCTTCGACGATGTCACGGTCCTGGGAAATTTGGGGGCAGTCAGCAGTGGTTCCGTCCAGCAGAGCGGAGCGTTGAATGTCGCCGGTACCAGCCAGCTCAATGCCGCTGGCGACATCACCTTGAGCAATGGACAGAACGCGTTTGGTGGCGGGCTCGCGTTGTCAGGCACGACGATTGCTATCGAGTCCGCCAGCGATCTGCTGGTGACGCAGCTGCACAACGGTGCCAATTCCGCGGTCAGTCTGGTATCTGGAAGAGGTCTATCGCTGACCGGCAACGATGTGGATACGGGCACTGCCAGCCTGACGCTGGCAGCCAATGGCGGCCAGTTGATCACTCAGATCGCCTTGGCGGGCGCAGACCTGGATCTGCTGGGTAGTCACGGTATCGCTTTATCCGGCAACGTTTCCGCTGCTGGAGCTGCAACGTTTACCAGTACCAATGGCGATATCGTGCAGAATTCTGGTCGCACCCAGGTGGGGGGGGCTACGCGGATATCGGCGGGTGCAGGGCGGATCGACTTTGGCAACGCTGGCAATCTGTTTTCTGGGCCGGTCTACCTGTCGGGAGGAGCGGCGACGATAAGCAATGCAGGCAGTTTGTTGTTGGACGGCGGGACCTTGAACAGTCTGGACGCGATGGGCCGTGACGGCCTTGATGTTGTGGGTACGTCTGTGTCCGGGAATGCCACGCTTGATGCGGGTAGCGGCGCGATGACCGTCAACAACGTCGCTGTCGGCGGAAATTTGAGTGCAAGCGGCGCGGGCATCACCCAGACCGGTAACCTGGTGGTGGACGGTGCGGCAAAGCTGAGCAGTACCGGCAGCATCCTGATGTCCGATGCCACGCTTGGCAGCCTGGAGGCTACTGCCGGTGATGATCTGTCCATCAGCAATGGCACGGTCGTCGGCAATGCGGTACTGCGCGCCAATGATGCGCTGACGGTGGACACACTCCGCGTCGGTGCAGACCTGAACGCCAACGGCGCTTCGGTCACCCAGATCGGTACGCTTGCCGTGACCGGTGCGGCAACGCTGGGCAGCACCGGGGCCATGTCATTGGCAGCAGTGAGCGCCGGCAGCCTCGCGGCCAGCGCAGGCAATGGCCTGAGCGTGGCAGGTGCAGCGGTAGCCAACGGCGCCACACTTGATGCCGGTGCGGGTGGGCTGGCAATCAGCGATCTGGTGGCGGGCAGTCTCAGCGCCGGGGGCAAGGGTATCGCCCAGAGCGGATCGCTGGCGATTACCGGCGATGCCGCACTTGATGCAGGCGGCGGCGCGCTGTCGGTCAATAACGTGGATGTCGGCGGCGACTTGACTGCCAGCGGCGCTTCGATCACGCAGACCGGCAGCATGGCGGTGGATGGTGCGGCGACGTTGAGCAGTGCCGGCAGCATCCTCGTAGCCGATGTCATGCTTGGCAGCCTGGAGGCTACTGCCGGTGATGATCTGTCCATCAGCAATGGCACGGTCGTCGGCAATGCGGTACTGCGTGCCAATGATGCGTTGACGATAGACGCGCTTCGCGTTCATGGAAATATGGCGGCATCAGCAGGGTCCATTGCCCAGACGGGGGCACTGCTCATTGCGGGTAGCGGTGATATACGCAGTGGTACACGTATCGTTCTGGACAACACCGCCAACGTGTTCGCAGGGCCGCTGTCTCTGCAGGGGCAGCAGGTGCTGATCGCAGCTGCTGGCAGCCTGCAGCTCGCACGGGTTGATGCAACATCGCTCGTTGCTGGTGCGACAGGGATTCTGTCCGTGGGGGCTGCAAGCATCCTGGGCAATACCCATCTCGATGGGTTCGGTGTGAATCTTGGAGCCGCCACCATTGGTGGGGATCTGCAGGTGAACAGTGGCGCCGGAATCACCCAGACAGCAGCCGTGAGGGTTGGCGGTTCAACTGACCTGATGGCAGTTGGTGCAATAGCGTTGGGCAATGCCGCCAACGACTTCAGGGGCGGAGTGAGTGCGCTCGGCGATGGCATCGTGTTGGCAGATGCCAATGACCTGCGGCTGACGGCATTGGATAACCGTGGTGGTGGCGGTGCAGTTACTGCGGTGGCAGGAGGCAGCTTGACCTTGCCTGCCAACGCCGTTGATGTGGGTAGCGCAAGGTTGACGCTGCTGTCCAACGGCGGGGGGCTGTCCATCAGCCAGGGGCTGAGCGGCGGTGATGTGGTGCTGGGAGCTCGGGACGGCTTGTTGCTTGCGGCAGACATCAACTCGGCGGGGAGGCTGACGCTGAACAGCGCGGCTGGAGTCACCCAGACCAGTGGCGTCTTGTCGGCTGCGGCGTTGACTGGCTCGGCATTTGGTGATGTCAAACTGCGAGGGGAGAACCGACTTTCTTCACTGGGTGATTTCAAGGCGGCTAGTCTTGAACTGAGCAATGCCACCGGTCTGCTTGTCGATGGCGATGTAACGGCAAATAACAATCTGCTGCTGCGCGTTGGACGTGGTGATCTGCAGCTTTCAGGCCATTTGAATGCAGATGCGGTTCGCCTGCAGGCGGCTGGAAATATCGCGCAGAGCAGCACTGGCAGCATTGTTGCCAGAGCGCTGAGCGGTAGCTCTGGTGGCGCGACAAGCCTCGGAACGGCAGCCGAGTTTGCAACGAACCGCGTTGGCCTGCTCGGCGATTTTGTGGCCAAAGGAGGCTTCAGCATGACCAATGCAGGTACGTTGGCGCTGGGCTCGGTCAATGGCAGCCAGCGCAGCGTTGATGTTGGCGATGCCGCTTTCTTCCTCAAGGTACAGGGTGGTGACCTGCTGCAGGTAGGCAAGGCATCTGTGCGCGCAGGCGAAGCGCATTGGTGGTCCAGTGGTGGTATTGGTACCTCGATTGATCCGATCTACCTGGTTACCTCGCACCCGACCACGTATGTGGATTTTATCGGGAAGCCACCTGCGTATTTCTACGCGGAAGATGTGAATGGCGCTCCGTTGACGATAACCGGCTCGGTGAACATTCCCATCGTGGTGCTTGGTTCACGTGCGCAGAGCGGCAGCATGCGGCGGATGCCTTATGTGGACGTCGGGTCGCTGAATGCGGAGTACCGCGCCTTCGGTATCGTCAAACCCGGTATCCGTTTGCCTACAGATCAGCTTGCGGTGTGTGATCGCGATGATCCGGACGCGGAGTGTGCGCAGTGAGCATATCCATTGAAAGCGACAAGAGAGGGCGTCAATGAGCATGCACGGCGAATTGGAAAATCTGTGGGTCAGCCTGTCTGAGGAATCCCCTTGCGGTCCGGACCTGGAATACGACGCCGCCTTCATGGCCCTGGAGCGCGCTGCTACAAGCCGCAGCGAGCGTGCCGTAGGCGACAGCGTCATCGCGGCCGAAGCGCCTGATTGGGAGCGGGTTCGCGATCAGGCGCTGGTACTGGCGCAGCGTACGCGTGACCTGCGGGTAGCGATGCACCTGACCAGCGCGTGGACCAGCATGCATGGCTTGGCCGGCTGGGGCGACGGCATTGCGTTGCTGCGCGGCCTGTTGGAGCAGCAGTGGGCTTGGGTCCACCCGCAGCTGGATGCAGAGGATGATGACGATCCAACAGCGCGGGTGAATGCCTTGCTTGGGCTGGCAGATCCACAAGGGGCACTGGGATTGTTGCGCACAGCGCATTTTGTGTGGTCGGCCAGGCTGGGCCGCTTCAGCCTGCGTGACCTGCGTGTGGCAGACGGGAGTATCAAGCTCGCCGAGGGTGGTGATGGTCCTGCCGCGTCGAGGGTGGAGATCGAAGCTTGTTGCCGCGATTGCCAGGAAGATGATCTGGCCGCGACCGCTCAGGTGGTGCAGCGTGCGTTGGAGGATGCACGTGCGATTGATGCGCTGCTCAGTGACCGGTTGGGCCTCGCCGCGCCGGATATGAAACTGCTGTTGGATGACCTGCTGGAGCTGGACAGATTCGTACAGCCGCAGTGGCAGGCCCGTAGCGGGGTCGTGGCCTCCCTTGAAGACGGTCAGCCGAGCGCAGTTGTGGTGGGTATTGCCGGTGGTGCTGCTGTGGCACCGTCGGGGCAGATTTGCGGACCGGAAGACGTACGGCGCCGGATCGATGAAATCTGCGATTTCTATGCGCGGCAGGAGCCTTCCAGCCCGGTACCGTTGTTATTGCGCAGAGCGCAGCGGTTGGTAGGGTGCGACTTCACTACGTTGTTGAAGGATCTGGCGCCGGGCGGTTTCGATGAGTTGCAGCGCGTGGTGGGTCGTGGCGACGATGATTGACTCTTGCCGAGTCTGGCACTGCTGGTGCCGATTTATTTGTTGAAAAACAAGGTATTAGGCGGGATTGCGGTTTGGCGCGGACGGCCCTGAAGGGGAGTTGGCCGAGCTCAGCCCGCTCGGCTGTGATGGAATTGAGGAACCGGCCATGTGCCGGTTCTTTTTTTTCACCTCTCTTTCGGCGCTGGGCAGGCTATCTTTGCCGCGGGTCGCAGGCGACCCATTCATTTGGCGGTGGTTGCCGGCTTGGCGCGATGCGCTTCCGGGGCCGTTGGGTCTTTCAGGAGAGTGAAGTGGCAAATGTAGGGAAGCGGCGTCTGGGCAGTGTAGTGCGTGGCGTCGGTCGGGTTCTGTTGGCGTTCCTGTGTCTGTGCATCGGTATCTGGGGCGGGTTTGCGCTGTGGTACCAGTTCCCCGGCAATGTGGTGGCCAAGATCGTGGCGATCCTGGTTTGGTGCGTGCCCAGCATCTGGGCGATCCGCGCGGGCTTTGGGCCGGTACGGCGCTGGCATTCGCTGGCGGTGTTCGGTGCCTTGTTCGCGGTGATGCTGATCTGGTGGGCGACGATCGACCCGCAGCAGGACCGGGCCTGGGCCGATGACGTGGCGCAGCCGCTGCATGCGCGTATCCAAGGCGACCGCCTGATCATCGACAACGTGCGCAACTTCCATTGGCGGACCGAGACCGACTACGACGTGCGCTGGGAAGCGCGCGAGTACGATCTGTCGCAGGTGCAGTCGGTGGACATGATCCTGTCCTATTGGATGGGGCCGGCGATTGCGCACACGCTGGTGTCCTTCGGTTTTGCCGATGGCCGCCAGCTGGTGTTCTCGCTGGAGATCCGCAAGGAGCAGGGCGAGTCGTTCTCGGCGCTGGGCGGCTTCTTCCGCAAGTTCGAGGCGGTGCTGGTGGCCTCGGACGAGCGCGACATCGTGCTGACGCGTAGCAACGTGCGTGGCGAGGATGTCTATCTGTACCGCCTGCATGGGCTGAGCCCGGACAAGATGCGCGATCTGCTGCGTTTTTACGTGGACCGTGCTCAGCAGCTGGAAAGAAAGCCGCGCTTCTACAACACGCTGACCAGCAACTGCACCACGGTGGTATTTGAGCTGATGCGCCGCATTCAGCCCAACCTGCCGCTGGACTATCGGCTGCTGGCCTCCGGTTATCTGGCCGAGTACGCCGCCGACGTCGGTGGGCTGACCCCGGGCGTGCCGCTGGCGACTCTGCAACAATCGGGGCGTATAACGCTGCGGGCGCGCGAAGCGGGCGATGTGGCTGACTTCTCTTCCCGGATACGCGCAGGCGTACCCGGCATTCCCGCACCAGGAACCAACCCATGAGCCACAACCCGCAGACATGGATACGCCGGCTGTTGCCGGTGGTCGCGGTACTGGCGCTGCTGCTGTCCAGCGGCTGCGCCATGGTGAAGATGAAAGCGGTGAGCAACACCGACTACGTGATGCTCAAGCGCGGCGACATCCTCAGCACCGGCAAGCTCAGTGCCTTGTCGCAGGAGTCGCTGTCGGTCATTGGCTTGACCGAAAGTGATTGCAGCAAGGATCTGCCCACTTGCCGGCAGACAGTCACCACCAACGACGGCCTGCAGTCCGAGCAGCGCCTGTCCACGCTGGCCGAGCTGTGGATGCAGGAAGCTTTGGCGCTTACGCCCAAGGCCAAGGGCAACGAGCCCATCGAGCTGCCGCCGGCCGCCTTGAATGCCTGGCTGGAAACCGCGCGCTATTCCTATCTGTACCTGTTCTTCAGCGGCCGCAGCCCGGCACAGCGCGCCTTGGAAGACCGGCTTACCCAGGTGCGGGATTACTACAACTATGCCACCGAGCAGGCCGCCTCGGTGGTGTTCCAGCGCACCCGCGCGCGCGCATTGGAAGGTGAGGACATCAATCTGCCAGTGCAGGTGGATGACTGGACCATCAGCACGCAGTTCGACGGGCTGAAGCTGGAAGGTGTGCCCAAGCAACTGGTGGCAGCGTCCTCGGTGAGCTTCGCTGGTCTACGCAGCTCGTATCGACGTGATGGTTTTGGTGCCGAGCTGGTAGCGATGATGGAAGCGCCGGTGCTGGCACAGGCGCTGGAAGCAGAGGAGAGCAAGCAGCAGCTGCCGGTCTACAGCGAGATGCCGGCGATCAACGCCACCGCTGTGCTGAACTTCAGTGGCAACACCCTGGAGGAAATACTGGCCACCCGACATGTGCAGTTGCAGGCCTACTCGCCAGATCTCACCAGCATCCAGATGCGTGGCCAGGAAGTGCCGCTTGCCGCCAACTTCACCGCGGCCTATGGCCTGTGGTTGGCGCAGTCGGGGTTTGCCACCGAATCGCTGCGCACCTTGTTTGGCCGTGGCGTTGGCATCCGCGAGCCGCATATCTACCTGATGCAGCCTTACGATCCGAACAAACGCATCATCTTCATGTTGCACGGTCTGGCCAGCAGCCCGGAGGCCTGGGTGAACCTGGCCAACGAGATCATGGGCGATGAGGAGATGCGCGAGCACTACCAGGTGTGGTCGGTGTACTACCCGACCAATGCGCCGATCGCCTTGAACCGTTACACCATCAGCAAGGCCTTCAATAGCACGCTGCGTCACTTCGACCCGAAGGGCACCGCGCCGGCATCGCATGACATGGTGTTCATCGGCCACAGCATGGGTGGCGTGATTGCACGACTGATGCTTAGTGACTCGGGTGAGGTGCTGTGGGACAACACCCGCCAGCGCTACAACCTGCAGGGCGAGCGCTTGGCGCGGGTCGAAGCCAAGCTCGGGCCGGTGCTGCACTTCACCCCGCAGCCGAACGTGGAGCGCGCTATCTTCCTGGCCTCACCGCATAAGGGTACGGATGCAGCGGGCAACCGCCTTGGCCGGTTGATCGGCAGGCTGGTGCGCTTGCCGCTGACGATTCTTGGTGCCTTTGGTGACGCCTTCATGGCGCTGCAGGACCCGGGCGAAGCCGATGGCAAGAAGCCCAAGGAACCGGTGATCACCAACAGCATCGAGAACCTGAAGGCCAGCGATCCCTTCATCGAGGCGTCCTCGGCGCTGCCGATCCAGCCAGGCCTGAAGTACCACTCCATCATCGCCAAGCGCAAAGCCGAGGTGCCGACCCCGCAGTCCGACGATGGGCTGGTGCCGTACTGGAGCGCGCATCTGGATGGCGCGCTGTCGGAGAAGGTGATCGTGTCCGGCCACAGCGTGCAGGAAACACCGGAAGCGGTGCTGGAAGTGCGCCGCATCCTGCGCAAGGACTTGCTGGAAGTGGAAGGCGTGGACGCCGCGCACTGAAACAATTCCGGGGCTGCAGGATGCAGCCCGCGCGCGTTTCCGCTTGCCTTGTCCAATGCTGCCCGGCCTGCGCCAAGCGGCCGAGCTTGCTCAGCCGATGTCGCTCAACTGACGTTGCTCAACCAATTCTGCGCCCGACCACGGTTGTCAATCCGGCCAACAGCAACGTCACTACGAAGCACAGCAGATAGCCGGTGGTTTCATTGCCACCGACCGTTGCGGCGAACAGCGAGCCGGAGATCGCCAGCGTCGAGGCGACGGCGATGCCTTCGCTCAGCTGCAAGGCCGAGCTGTTGGCACCTTGCTCGTGCGGCGCTGACAGCGACAAGGTCAGTACCGACAGGCTGGGGTAGATCAGGCCCATGCCCAGGCCGGTAAGCGCCCAGCCGGCAAGCGCCAGCATCAACGGCACGCCCGGATACAACGTGAGCACGGTGATCAGCAGACCAGCCAGCATCAGCCAGGTGCCGACCTGCAGCATGTGCGTGCGGCGCCAGCCGAAGTGCTGGTGGCCTTGCAGCCATGAGCCGGAGAACCAGCCCAGCGCGCCCAGACTCAGTGCAGCACCGGCCCACAGCGGCGACAGGTCGCGCTCGCGCTGCAGCAGCAGAGGCAGGAAGGCTTCAGCGCCAAAGAACGCCGAGGCGGCAATGCCGCGCAAGGCAATCACGCTGGGCAGGCCACGGCGCAGGAGCAAGCTGCCGCTGGGCAGCAGGTGGCGCGCGCAGAAGATCAGTGCGATCACTGCTGCCGTCATTACCGCCAGCGCCTGCATGCCTTGCAGCTGTCCTCCGACATACAGCAGCAGCGCGGCCAGCGCCGTGCCTATCGCCCAGCGCACCACCGGCCGTTGCTCGACATCGCGGCGGATGCTGGTGTGGGTGCTGCGCAGTGCCGGCAACAGCAGCCATGCCGCCGGCAAGGCCAGCACCGGCACGATGAGGAAGACCCAGCGCCAGCTCAGGTGCTGCACGATCAAGCCGCTCAGACCCGGGCCGATCAGCGAAGGCACCACCCAACCGGCGGAGAAGGCTGCGAACACTTTCGGCCGCAGCGCTTCCGGATAGGTACGCGCCACCAGCACATACAGCGACACGGAGATCGCGCCGATGCCGACGCCCTGCAGCAGGCGGCCGACGATCAATACATCCATGCGCGGTGCCAAACCGGCCAGCAACAGCCCAATCAGGAAGCTGCACAGGCCCAGCCACAACGGCCGCGCCGGACCTTGCTGGTCGCACATGCGGCCGGCCAGGGTCATGCCGATCACGCTGGTGGCCAGGGCGCCGCCGAAGGCCAACGCATACAGGCGCAGCCCGTCCAAGGCCTGCGCCACGCTGGGCATGGCGGCCGCCACGGCCAACGCTTCAAAGGCGATCAGCGAGATCAGCGCGACCATGCCGAAGGTGGTGGCACGGTACTGCGGTGCGAGGATGGAAGTACTTGCTGTTTGGGTTGAGGCGATGCTTTGGGAACTCATGATGCGACGCTGCTGCTTGAGTTGCGGCTGGGGGGCGTGCAGCATCACACCTCAACCATGGTTTAGGTCAAGTGATGTCCACGCGGGAACTGAGTGTAGGTGAAGTGGCCCGGCGCAGCGGTGTTGCGGTGTCGGCATTGCACTTCTATGAGCGCAAGGGACTGATCCACAGCCAGCGCACGGCCGGTAACCAGCGAAGATTCCAGAGTGATGTGCTGCGACGTTTGGCACTGATCCAGGCCGCGCAGCGGGTGGGCATGCCGCTGCAGGCGGTGGCCGAGCGCCTGGCCGAACTGCCGGAAGGGCGCGCGCCCACAAAGGCTGACTGGGCAAGGATGTCGGCGCGCTGGCGCAAGGAGCTGGACGAGCGCATCGCAACGCTGCAGTTCATGCGTGACCAGCTCAGCGATTGCATTGGCTGCGGCTGTCTGTCGTTGAAGCGCTGCGGGCTGCTGAATCCGCAGGATGTGCTGGGGCAGCAAGGCGAAGGTCCACAGCGGGTCGGCTAGGTTTAAATCGCCAGGCGGCTAGCAAGCTGCTGGGTATCCAATGGACACACCAGCAGCGCGTTGCAGCCCGGGCCACAGCGCGTGGCCCGGATGCATCAGATTTCCGCTTCGATCAGCGGCATCGCCAAACGCGAGCGGGTCAACACCATGCCGAGGTTGGCGGTGCGGCGGCAGACGAAGACCATCACGTAATCCGGGTAGCGCTTGCCGCGCATGAAGATGTGGATCAGGTTTTCGCTGTTGACGATGATTTCCTGGAAGTAATGCGCGCCTTCCTGATCTTCCAGACCACGTGCGCGGCGGAACATCTGCTCGATGCTGCGGATGTTCGGGCCCTGGTACAGATCGGCGGTGGCAGCGGCAACCAGATCCAACACTTCGCGCGGATGTGAGTCGACGGTGCGTACCGAGAGCAGCATGCCGGAGCTGATATCAACGTAGCCGGCGGCCAGGCATTCGGGGATGGTGGCGACGGATTGCTGCAGGGTGGTGTCGAGGGACATGGGGGATCCTTGCGGAAGGGGGAGAAAAGGAAAAGCGATGCCCGAAGGCCGCAGTGCGACCCGGCATCACTCAAGGTTTGATCAATCGCAGGCGCGGATCAGCAGGTTCTCTTCCAGCGCATGCAGCAGGTCTTCCTGCTCCTGCGACTGCACGAAACCCGGGTCCAGCGTGCGCAGGCGGCGCAGTGCTTCATCGGCGGTCAGCCCTTCGCGGATCAGCCAGCCCGCCAGCACCAAGCCGGTGCGGCCGAGCCCGGCCAGACAATGCACGGCAACCACTTCGCCTTCGCGCAACATCACCTCGATCTTGGCCAGCAGCAGCTTGGCCCACAGCAGCGGCGGCGCGCCGCGGTCGGCGATGCCCAGGTGATAGCTGCGCAGGCCGTATGGTGCCAGCCGGTCGGCGGACATCTCGCGCTCGGTGAGGTTGACCAGCACGGTTACACCCATGCCGCGCAACAGCGCGAGATCGTGATCGATAGCGAATACCACACCCGGCATCGGACAGCCGGCTAGCTTGCCCGGTACCAGCCAATGGAAGCCGTTTGGGCCGCGCCGTGACGGCGTGGCGGAAAGACGGACCGGTGCTGGTGTAGACACTTGCAGCGGACGAGGAAAGGACGTTTCGGCCGCAGCGTTGACAGGCCGGCTTGGTGTTCTTTCAGCGATGACAACCGGTGCGGGCGCAGCCACACCGTCAGCCAGTTCCTCGGCACGCGCATCCGGCGCCGGCACATGGCAGCTGCCGGTGCGCAGGAACTGCGCCAGCACCGGGTGTTTGCTGCTATTGGCAAAGAAGGCATCTACCGGCGCATCAACCTGCACATGGCCGCCGGCCAGCAGGATCACTCGTGACGCTATACGTCGGGCATGGCCTTGATGGTGCAGGCTGACCAGACAGCAGTGGTTGTCAGACAGGCGTTCAATCAGCTTGAGCACTGCTTCGGCATCTGCAGGCTCCAGCTCGCTGGTGGGCTCGTCGATCAGCAACACCGCGCTGCCGCTGAAGGCGGCGCGCAGGATGGCGACTTGCCGGGCCAGTCCGCGTGGTAGATCGATCACCCTGTGCTGCAGATGTGCGGCCACGGCAGTGGTGCCCAAGGCTTGCAGGCGCGCGTCGATTTCTTCGCGCAATGCCTGCGGCTTGTTGCCCGCTTGCGGGCGCAGCGCGGCGCTGAGGTTTTCCAGCACGCTGAAGCCAAGTTCGCGTGCATGCTGTTGCACCAGTACTGGCGGCTGCGTTGCTGCCTCCAACGGTGCGCCCTGGAACAGCAGCGTGCCCCAGCGCTCGCCATGTGCGTTGCTTTGGCCGGACAGCGCCTGCAGCAATGAAGACTTGCCGGTGCCACCTGGGCCCATCAATACCACGATGCCGGTGCCGCTGATGCTCAGATCAATGCTGGCCAACACGGTGCGTTGGCCACGGCGCATGCCCCAGCCTTGCAGCTGCAGCAACGATGAGGGGGAGTTGTCAGCTGGCAAGGGACATCACTTTGTCCGGCGCAGACTGCATTTCCCAGGCGCGCGCGGAATTGGAAAGGCGGCCAGTATCGTTTGCATCACTTGCATGTCAATTTGACTTTGCGACGTGCACGGGCACAGCACATCAGCAGTGCACGCCGCAATGCGACATCGGTTGTGATGTCATATCGAGTTGATTGGGAAAGGAAATGCGCGCTTTTCCCAGGGCCATTTCAAAGCGAAATGCAGCGCTGAAACAACAAACAAGACGATGCTTATTGTTTCAGCGGGATTCAGAAATTTCGTTCGAAGCGAACGTTTCCCGCACCTGCCTCCGCGCTTATCTGCAGATCCACGCGCAGTTGATCGCGTGGATGCGCGTCGAGTACACCGATCAGGTCGGTATAGGAACCGGTACGCACCGCACGCAAGTCAATCTGTTGGCGCTTGCCGGAAAGATCGGTGGCGATGGCTTGTACCTTGCCTTCGGCTGGCAGTTCTTCGCCCTGTGCCAGTTGTCGCAAGGCGACGACAAGCAGGGCGCGGTTGGCTTCGCGCTGCACCTGGTAGCTGCGGGCTACGGCGTCGTTCATGGCCAGCGTAGGCAGCAGGTTGTAGTGCACGCGCAGCTTGCCGAGATCGGCGTGGCTGGGTTGCGATTGCTGGATGACGGCTGCGCGCGGGGAGGGTTCCGCAGAGCAGGCGGCAAGAGTGAGTAGCAGGGTGGAGGACAGCGTTAGGGCGAACCGGGGCATGGTGGATTGCTCCATTAGCTGTGGTGTTGGTTGTTGGACGGAGACTTCTTTCTGAGGGTTCAGAAGCGACAAGGCTTCGCCTTGCCCCCTCTCCCCAACCCTCTCCCACGAGGGGAGAGGGGCTTGGCACTGCTTGCGAACTGCAGAGTTCTTACTACTCAATCGTTCGCAGCAGACAGCTCCTTGCCACGCTTCGCTGCGGCATCGATGGCCTTCGCGGTCAGCGTTTCAAAGCCGCCGGCCAGGAAGGTTTCGATGGCTGCCTGGGTGGTGCCGCCCGGCGAGGTTACGCGGCGGCGTAGCTCAGCTGGGGCTTCACCGGCTTCGGTCAGCATGCGCGCGGCACCGAGTACGGTATCCAGTACCAGCGTGCGGGCCGCGTCCGCCGGCAGGCCTTGTTCCAGTGCTGCGGCTTCCATCGCCTCGGCGAGCAGGAATACATAGGCCGGGCCGCTGCCGGAGACGGCGGTTACCGCGTCCATCAGCCCTTCGTTCTCGATCCAGACGGTGCGGCCGGCACTGGCCAGTACCTGTTCGGTCTGCGCTCGCTGGGCGGCGGAGACGCGCGGGTTGGCGAACAGGCCGGTGACGCCGGCGCCGAGCAGGGCAGGGGTGTTGGGCATGGCGCGGACGATGGCCTGATTGCCACCCAGCCAGCGTTCCAGCTGCGCAGCGGTGATACCGGCGGCGATCGAGGCGACCACCGGCTGCTGGGCAGCGGCGATCGGGCTCAAGGCTTCGCAGACCGTGCGCATCACCTGCGGTTTGACCGCCATCAGCCACAGTCCGGCATGGCTGGCGGCGTCATTGGCCGCCTCGTAGGTACGTACGCCGAAGTCCTGCGCCAGCGCCTCGCGCAGGGCGGTGACCGGCTCGGCGACATGGATGCGGGGGGCGGCCATGCCGCGCCGCAACAAGCCGGCGATCAGGCTGCGCGCCATGTTGCCGCCGCCGATGAAGGCGACATCAGTGTCGGGAAGGTCTGCGTGCGGGTTGCTGCTCATCAATCCAATCTCGGTGCGATCAAGGGGAAGGGCGTTGGCCGAACAAGGCGGTGCCGACCCGGACCATGGTCGAGCCGGCGGCGATGGCTTCGGCAAAGTCACTGCTCATGCCCATCGAAAGTGTATCGACCTGCGGGTACTGCGCGGCCAGGTCGGTAAACAAGGCCTGCATCCGTGCGAACGCGGCCTGGCGTTTGGTCGCTTCCGGGAACGGCGCGGGGATCGCCATCAGGCCGCGCAGGCAGAGCCGTGGCTCCTTGGCGACAGCTGCGGCCAGTGCAGCGACCTGCTCCGGGGTGCAACCATGCTTGCTGTCCTCGTCGTCGATGTTGACCTGGATCAGCACATTGAGGAGGGGCAAAGCGGCCGGGCGGCCCTTGGCCAGAGCGTTGACCAGCTTGCCCCGGTCCACGGTCTGCACCCAATCGAAGATCTGGGCAGCCAGCTCGGCCTTGTTGGACTGCAGGTGGCCGATCAGGTGCCACTCCAGGCCCAGTTCGGCCAGCTCGGCGGTCTTGGCGGCGGCTTCCTGCACGTAGTTTTCACCAAAGGCGCGCTGTCCTTGGGCGGCCAGAGCGGCCACGGCAGCGGCCGGCTGCAGCTTGGAAACGGCCAGCAGGCGGACTGCCCGGGAGGGGCTGGAAGCAGCGTCGATCTGCTGCCGGAGGGTGGCCAAAGACACGGTTTGCAAAGCATCTACCTCTTGCGTGGGAAGGCTTATACTGCCTGCCAGGGGAAACACCTTACATATACTCGCAACGCAGGGGACAGAGCGCGTATGGACATCGCTGAACTTTTGGCGTTCTCGGTCAAGAACAAGGCCTCGGACTTACATCTTTCCGCCGGCCTGCCGCCGATGATCCGTGTGGACGGTGACGTCCGTCGCATCAACATCCCGGCGCTGGACCACAAACAAGTGCATGCGCTGGTGTACGACATCATGTCGGACAAGCAGCGGCGTGATTACGAAGAGTTCCTCGAGGTCGACTTCTCGTTCGAGATTCCCTCGCTGGCGCGCTTCCGTGTCAATGCGTTCAACCAGAACCGTGGTGCCGGTGCGGTGTTCCGTACCATTCCCTCGGAAGTGCTGACGCTGGAAGACCTGGCCTGCCCGCCGATCTTCCGTGAGTTGATCGAGCAGCCGCAGGGTCTGATCCTGGTCACCGGCCCGACTGGTTCGGGCAAGTCGACCACGCTGGCGGCGATGATCGATCACATCAACAAGAACGAATACGGTCACATCCTCACTGTCGAGGATCCGATCGAATTCGTGCACACCTCGCAGAAGTGCCTGATCAACCAGCGCGAAGTGCACCGCGATACGCACGGCTTCAACGAAGCCCTGCGCTCGGCGCTGCGTGAAGACCCGGACATCATCCTGGTCGGCGAATTGCGTGACCTTGAGACCATCCGTCTGGCACTGACCGCGGCAGAAACTGGTCACCTGGTGTTCGGCACCCTGCATACCAGCTCGGCGGCCAAGACCATCGACCGTATCATCGACGTGTTCCCGGCTGGCGAAAAGCCGATGGTGCGCTCGATGCTGTCCGAGTCGCTGCGTGCAGTGATTTCGCAGGCACTGCTCAAGCGCGTCGGTGGCGGCCGTGTGGCCTCGCACGAAATCATGGTGGCAACACCGGCCATCCGTAACCTGATCCGCGAAGACAAGGTGGCGCAGATGTACTCGTCCATCCAGACCGGTCAGCAGGTGGGCATGCAGACGCTGGACCAGAACCTGCAGGATCTGGTCAAGCGCAGCCTGGTCACGCGCAACCAGGCCAAGGAATACGCCAAGGACAAGCGTCTGTTCGAGTAATTCCAGGTTTCGGGATTAGAGATTCGGAATTCGGGATTCGCAAAAGCCGGAATCGACGGGGCGCGATGGGGTCATCCCACGCCCTGTCCCGGCTCTCCATCGGGAGCCAGACATGAGCACTATTGATTTCACCTCGTTCCTCAAGCTGATGGCGCACCAGAAGGCGTCGGACCTGTTCATCACCGCCGGCATGCCGCCGTCGATGAAGGTCAACGGCAAGCTGTCGCCGATCACCCAGACACCCCTGACGGCGCAGCAAAGCCGCGACATGGTGCTCAACGTGATGACGCCGGCGCAGCGCGAGGAATTCGAAAAAACCCACGAATGCAACTTCGCCATTGGCGTATCCGGCGTGGGTCGCTTCCGTGTGAGCTGCTTCTACCAGCGCAACCAGGTGGGCATGGTGCTGCGTCGCATCGAGACGCGCATTCCCACTGTGGAAGAGCTGAGCCTGCCGCCAGTGGTCAAGACGCTGGCCATGACCAAGCGCGGCATCATCCTGTTCGTCGGCGCCACCGGTACCGGCAAGTCGACCTCACTGGCGGCGATGATCGGATACCGCAACCAGAACTCGACCGGCCACATCATCACCATCGAAGACCCGATCGAATTCGTGCACAAACACGAAGGCTGCATCGTCACCCAGCGCGAAGTTGGCATCGATACCGACAGCTGGGAAGCGGCGCTGAAGAACACGCTGCGGCAGGCGCCGGACGTGATCATGATCGGCGAAATCCGTACCCGCGAGGGCATGGATCACGCGGTGGCATTTGCAGAAACCGGTCACCTGGTGCTGGCCACGCTGCACGCCAACAACGCCAACCAGGCGATGGACCGCATCATCAACTTCTTCCCGGAAGATCGCCGCAATCAGCTGCTGATGGACTTGTCGCTGAACCTGAAAGGCGTGGTCGCACAGCAGTTGGTACCGACACCGGACGGCAAGAACCGCCGCGTGGCGATGGAAATCCTGCTGGGCACGCCGCTGGTGCAGGACTACATCCGCGACGGCGAAGTGCACAAGTTGAAGGAAGTGATGAAGGATTCCGTCCAGTTGGGCATGAAGACCTTCGACCAGAGCCTGTTCGAGCTGTACCAGGCCGGCGAGATCAGCTACGACGACGCTTTGCGTTACGCCGACTCGCAGAACGAAGTGCGCCTGCGCATCAAGCTGTCGCAGGGTGGTGACGCCAAGACCTTGTCGCAAGGTCTGGATGGCGTGGAGATTGCCGAGGTTCGCTGAGTCTGGTGGGCTTGGTTATTTGAAAAGCCGCTCCTTTTGGGGCGGCTTTTTGTTTGGGGTTTAGGTGGGCAAGATCAACAGCACCCCTCCCGAACACTCCCCTTCGCTGCACGAAAGGGAGGGGCCAAGGCCGAGCCAAAGCGAAAGCCGAAGCCGAAGCCGAAGCCGAAATCTTGGCGGAGGCCGCCTTTCCCCCTCCCTTTCGCGTAGCGAAGGGGAGGGCCGGGGAGGGGTGCTCTTGCTGTTGCTTACAGCTCGCGCTCAAACCATCACCATCCAGGCAAATTACCGCCCCATCCACGCCGGCCCAATCGCCGCAATCTTCACCATCACCGGGCAATCCTCCCGGTGTGCCCCCGGCAGATAGCCCAGGCTCATCAAAAATTCGCCGGTGATCTCGCCGCCAGTAAACCGGAAGGTCTTCTTGAACAGCTTCACCCAGTCCACCTTGGGCAGTGGATGATGCGCATCCAGCCACTTGGCAAAGCCGCCATGCGACGCGCGCAGTCCCTGGATCACCTGCGCGTTGTGGATCGCCGCTGCCACCTTGAGCCGGTTGCGGATGATGCTGGCATCGGCCAGCAGGCGGGCGATATCCGCCTCGCCATAGGCCGCCACCGCATCCACGTCGAAGCCGCTGTAGGCGCTGCGGAAGCCTTCGCGCTTGCGCAGGATGGTTTCCCAGCTCAGGCCGGCCTGGTTGATTTCCAGTAGCAGGCGCTCGAAGAGCTCGCGTTCGTCGCGCTGCGGGAAGCCATACTCGTTCTCGTGGTACGGCCCGTGCACGGGGTGGCCCGGGGCGAAGTCACAGTAGTAGGTCATGGGCGTTTCCGCGTTAAGGAAGCCCCGATTATCGCCCCCTGCGAAGCGTCAGGCAGCGGCAGCCGGTAGAATGCGGACATGTCTGCGCTGTCGCCCCCTCTTTCCAATCACCTGCTGGTGGCTTTGCCGTCGCTGGTCGACCCCCAGTTCGCGCGTAGCGTGGCCTTGATCTGCCAGCACGACGAAAACGGCGCCATGGGCGTCGTGGTCAACCAGCCCTCCGATTTCACCCTGGGCGATGTGTTCGCGCAGATGGCGATCGATACCGACGATGGCGACCTGCGCGCCGTGCCGGTGCTCAATGGCGGCCCGGTGCACACCGAGCGCGGTTTCGTCATCCATGACGACGCCCGCGCATGGGATTCCAGCCTGAAGGTGGGCGATGGCCTCTACCTGACCACGTCCCGTGACATCCTCGAAGCCATGGCTCGCGGCGAAGGCCCGCGCAACGCCCTGGTCACGCTCGGCTGTGCTGGCTGGAGTGAAGGGCAATTGGAGCAGGAGCTGGCGGAAAACAGCTGGCTGACCGTGCCTGCCGACGCCGCCGTGCTGTTCGAAACGCCCCTGGACGAGCGCTGGCAGCTGGCCGGCGCGCGCATCGGCGTTGATCTGTTCCTGGTCACCGGATACAGCGGCCGTGCTTGAGTCCAACACACTTTCCACCAGCAGCACGGTACTGGGCTTCGATGTTGGCTCGCGTCGCATCGGCGTTGCCATTGGCAGCTCGCTGGGCGTCGGCGCGCGTGCGATCGCGGTCGTCGATGTGCATGGGAATGGCCCGGACTGGAACGCGCTGGACAAGCTGCACAAGGAATGGCGGCCGCAAGGCATGATCGTCGGCGATCCGCTCACCCTGGAAGGCGAAGACCAGCCCAACCGCAAGCGCGCGCATGCCTTTGCCCGGCAGCTGCAGCAGCGCTACAAAGTGCCGGTATTGTTGGTGGATGAGCGCTCCAGCTCGGTCGAGGCCGCGCAGCGTTTCGCCGTGGAGCGCGCCGAAGGCCGCAAGCGCCGCCGCGATGCCGCCAACCTCGACGCCGTTGCCGCCGCCGTCATCATCGAGCGCTGGTTGTCGGCGCCGCACGAAGCCACCCCTATTTCCTGACTGTCGAAGACCCTGCCATGACCGCTTCGCAACTTGATGACCAAGGACGCCTGCGCCACCTGCTGACCCTGGATGGCTTGCCGCGAGAAACCCTGCTGCAGCTGCTCGACCGTGCTGGTCAGATCCGTGATGCCGCGGTTGGCCGGATCAACAACAAGCGCGCGGTGCTGGCTGGTACCGGCGTCTGCACCCTGTTCTTCGAGCCCTCCACCCGCACCCGCAGCTCGTTCCAGCTGGCGGCGCAGCGGCTGGGAGCCGACGTATTGAATTTCGATGCGTCCACGTCTTCCGCGCGCAAGGGCGAGACCGCCTGCGACACGCTGAAGAATCTGGAAGCGATGGGCGTGCGTGGTTTCATCGTGCGCCACCCGGACGATGGCGCCGTCGCCGAACTGGCTGGCGTGGCTGGTGAAGGCACCGCGCTGATCAATGCTGGCGATGGTCGCAGCGCGCATCCGACCCAGGGCTTGCTCGACATGCTGACCCTGCGTCAGGCCAAGGGCGGCGATTTCTCCAAATTGAAAGTGGTGATCGTTGGCGACGTGAAGCATTCACGCGTTGCGCGTACCGATCTGCAGGCGATGCGCACCCTGGGCGTGGGCGAGATCCGCGTTTGCGGCCCACAGTCGCTGCTGCCGGAAGATGGAATCCTTGATGGCTGTGTGGTCGGGCAGGATTTCGACGCGATGCTGGAAGGCGTTGATGCGCTGATGATGCTGCGTCTGCAGCGCGAGCGCATGGAAGAAGGCCTGGTGCCGTCGCTGGAGCAGTACCACGCCCAGTACGGCCTCAACAGCGAGCGCCTGAAGCGCGCCGCCAAGGATGCGGCGGTGCTGCACCCGGGCCCGATCAATCGCGGCGTGGAAGTCACCGACGAAGTGGCCGATGGTCCGCAGTCGTGGGTATTGCGCCAGGTTGCCAACGGCGTTGCCGTGCGCATGGCGGTGTTGGAAACGCTGCTGGGCTGATCGATGCTGTCTCCCTCCCTTGCGCCGAAGGCGGAGGGGAGGGCCGGGGAGGGGTTGGCTCTTAAAGCCTTTCAACCATTCCCAGCTTCGCGGCTTACGCCGCTCCCACAACAGCAGGTTGGGATTGCTGGTGATGTTCCACTGTAGAGCCGAGCCATGCTCGGCTGGGGCATTGCCGGGAAAGCCTCTGCCGAGCATGGCTCGGCACTACAGCGTGTTGGCGTGCGCTTAGCCGCGCGGCGCCATTGCCAGGATTGCCAGCTGTTGCTGCGCTTCTTCATTGCCGGCTGCGGCAGCTGCTTGCACCTGGGCCAAGTCCGGGTGCTGAACCACCAGCAGCGGGTACTCGCATTCGGGGCAGGCGTATTCGGTCTGCTCGTCGTGCAGTTCCATTTCCATCTGCCGTGAGCTGCCTTTCCATTCGCAGGCAGGGCAGTTGTGCAGGTCTTCGCGCCAGCCGGTTTGGTAGTAATCGCTGACAGTGATGGTCATGGGTAAGGCCTGAAGCAAGGGCGGTGAAGTGTAGCCCGGGTAAGCGTGAGCGCACCCGTGAGTTCTTCGCGAGAAGCCATGGGTGTGCTGGCGCTTGCCCGGGCTACGGTTCAACAAGCCACAATCAGTGCAGCAGCACCAGCGTGGCCAGGCCGAGGAAGGTGAAGAAACCCATCGAGTCGGTGACCGCGGTCAGGAAGATGCCGCTGGCCAGGGCAGGGTCGAATCCCAGACGCTTCAGTGTCAACGGCACCAGCACGCCAGCGGATGCGGCAAACAGCAGGTTGAAGGTCAGCGCGATCGCAATCACCAGCGACAGCCCGGGCATGTGGAACCACGCCAATACGATCAGGCCCAGCACCGTGCCCAGCACGACGCCATTGAGCAGGGCCACGCGCAGTTCTTTCCACAGCAGGGTGCGGGCATTGGAGGCGCCCACCTGGCCCAGCGCCAGGCCACGGATCATCAGTGCGAGCACCTGCGTGCCTGCATTGCCGCCAAGGCCGGCGACAATCGGCATCAGCACCGCCAGTGCGACCAGCTTGTCGATGGTGCCTTCGAAATGACCGACCACGCTGGAAGCGAGGAAGGCGGTGCAGAGGTTCACCGACAGCCACATCAGGCGCCTGCGCATGGCACGCCAGACCGGGCTGAACAGATCTTCGTCCTCGTCCAGGCCGGCCGCGCCCAGGGCCTGGTGGTCGGCCTGGCCACGGATGATGTCGACCACGTCATCGATGGTGATGCGGCCGATCAGGATGTTGTTGTCGTCCACCACCGGCGCCGAGACCCAGTCATGATCGGAGAACTGGCGGGCCACTTCGTCGGCGCTCTCGCCCACGTCGATGGCCGGCTGTTCGTCGTCGATCAGGCGGTTGATCGGAGTGGTGTCTTCGTGGGTGACCAGTGAAGCAAGCGACAGACGGCCCAGGTACTGGTGGCGACGGCTGACCACGAACAGGTGATCGGTGTGGTCGGGCAGCTCGCCGCGCAGGCGCAGGTAGCGCAGCACCACGTCGACGTTGACGTCGGCACGCACGGTGACCACGTCAGGGTTCATCAAACGGCCGGCGGTGTCTTCCGGATAGGACAGCACCTGCTCGAGCCGCTCGCGGTTCTCGCGGTCCATCGATTTGAGCACTTCGTCGATGACCGTATCGGGCAGATCCTCGACCAGGTCGGCAAGATCGTCGATGTCCAGGTCTTCGACCGCGGCGATGATTTCGTCCGCGTCCATGTCCGCCAGCAGGCTTTCGCGCACGTCTTCACCGACATGCACCAGTACCTCGCCATCGTCCTCGGCATCGACCAGGCCCCACACCACTTCGCGCTTTCCCGGCGGCAGCGATTCGAGCAGGTTGCCGATCTCGGCCGGCGACAAGGTGTTGACCAGGCGACGTACCGGTCCTAGCCGGCCGCTGTCCAATGCATCGGAAAGCAGGCGCAGCTGGCGTGCGGTCTTGTCGTGGCGTACGGCTTCAGCCATGCGCAGCTCCCGGTATGGTGATGGCCGCTGTCCGTGACGGCTGGGCGCCAACGGCGGTGTTTAGCCCGCCATTATCACGCGCGACGCGCGGGCTTGCATACAACCGCAGCTATCGAAATCAGTTTCCGGCGACGCTGGTGATCCAGCGTTCAATGCCGCGACGGTCGCGTGCAGCCAACAATTGCGGGGCCTGCAGCCGCAATTCGCCCAGGTTCACCTCACGGATGGCACGTCGCACTTCCAGCAAGGTGGCCGGGTGCAGACTGAATTCGGTCAGCCCCAAGGCTAGAAGCAGGGTTGTCATCTGCGCGTCACCTGCCATTTCACCGCACACCGCCACCGGCGTGTCATGCCGCTGCGCGGTTTCAATCACCTGCCAGAGCAGCCGCAGCACTGCCGGATGCAGCGGCGAGTACAACTCGGCCACGGCGTCATTGTTGCGGTCGGCGGCCAGCAGGTACTGGACCAGGTCGTTGGTGCCGATCGACAGGAAGTCGACCTGGTCGATGAAGGTTTCCAGCGCGATTGCGGCTGCCGGGACCTCGATCATCGCTCCGACCGGAATGTTCTCCGCCACTTCATGACCGTCATTGCGCAGGATCGCGGCAAGCCGCGACAGCCGTCGCCGTACCGCCATGATTTCTTCACGGGTGGTCAGCATCGGCACCAGGATGCGCAGCGGGCCGTAGCCGGAGGCACGCAGGATCGCCCGCAGCTGGGTGTCGGACACTTTCGGCCGAGCAAGTGACAGGCGCACGCCGCGCAGGCCCAAAGCGGGATTTTCTTCGCTGCTGAGCACCAGCCCGGTGCGGTCGGCCTTGTCCGCGCCCAGGTCCAGGGTACGGATGGTGACCGGGCGCCCGCTCATGCCCAGCACGGTGTCGCGGTAGACGTGGAACTGTTCTTCTTCGTCAGGCAGCTGGTTGCGCTGCATGAACAGGAATTCGGTGCGGTACAGGCCCAGGCCACGGGCGCCCAGCGCATGCGCCTGGGCGACGTCGTCATGCGACTCTGCATTGGCCAGCAGAGTAATTTCCGCGCCATCGAGGGTGCGGGTGGGCTTGGCCCGCAAACGGCCCAGTTCGCGTTGCTCGCGGGCCAGCTCGCGCTGGCGCAGGCGATATTGGCGCAGGTCATCCGGGCCCGGATCGACCACCAGCTCGCCGCTGCCGCCGTCCAGGATCAGTACGTCGCCATCGCTGACTTTCTGCAGCACCGCACTGGCGGCTACCACCAGCGGCATATGCAGGCTGCGGGCGAGGATGGCGCTATGCGACAGCACGCTGCCGGCACTGCTGACGATGCCGACAACGCCCTGCGACTGCAGCTGGGCCAGTTCCGAGGGAGCGACGTTCTCGCAGACCAGGATTTCCCCGGCCAGCCCCTTCATGCTGGTGGTGCGCTTGTGCAGGAACGACTGGATGCGGCCGATCACATGGTCCAGATCGTCCATCCGGCTTTTCAGGTAGGCATCTTCCATGCCTTCAAACACCTGCGCCAGACGGTCGCGCTGCACGCGCAGGGCGTGGCTGGCGCTATAACGCTTGCTGCGCACCAGCTCGTCCAGCGCGGTCAGTAGTTCGGGGTCGTCCAACAGCATGGCATGCAGGTCGAGGAACTCGCCTACCTCGGCCGGCAATGCGCCTTGCAGGCGGGTGCGCAGATCACGCATTTCCTGGCGGGCTGCATCGGTGGCGCGATGCAGGCGCTCGAGCTCGTGTTCCACCGCGGAGGCGGCGACGCGCTTTTCACCAATGTCCTGCACGTGGGGCAGGCGCACCCGGGCACGGCCCAGTGCGGTGCCGCGGGAAGCAGGCAGGCCCAGCAAACGGGTCACCGTTGCCGGCTCCACACAAGGGTTGTACCTGCGAGCGCGGCTTGCGGCATCAGCTGTCCTCGTCGAAACGACGCTCGAACAGTGCAGCAACCGCCTCCAGTGCGGCAGCCTCGTCCTCGCCATCCACGCGCACCGTTACCGGCGTGCCTTGGGCGGCAGCCAGCAACATCACGCCCATGATGCTTTTGGCGTTGACCTCGCGACCCTTGGCCACAAGCGTGGCGTTGGAGCGGAAGGCAGACAGCACCTGCACCAGTTTGGCGGTGGCCCGGGCATGCAGCCCCAGCCGGTTGGAAACCATGAGTTCTTTTTCAAGCATCGTCGGTGATGACTCCATTGCGAGCGCCCGCCGCCGCAGTGGCGGGCAGTTGGTCCAATCCCTGTTCCGGATAGTTCATTACCCGCAGCAACATCGCCAGACTCAATCCCGATACACGCCGGCTAGGCGTGCCCAAGCGGGCCAGCTTGCCGGCAAGATTGCTCGGGCTGGCACCGTACAGATCGGTCAGTATCAACACGCCGCCATCACCTTCCACCCTGCGCATCGCCGCCGAGGCGGCGGGCAGCAGGGCATCCAGGTCGGCGTCGAACGGCACTTCGAACGCTTCTGTTTTCAGCGGCAGTTGCCGCAACAAGGCGGTCGTCACTTCCAGCAGGGAAGTGCCGACACCGGTATGAGTAACTAGGAGAATGCCGCAGGTCATCCCTGAACGTTAACAGGTCAGGGCAAGTCCGCGATAGCGCTTAAAACTGTCTTCTGTGTGCCATTCAGTACATGCACGGTGATTGCATGTGCGGCCCATCAATCCTGTTCGCGATGGAAGGTGGCCACGTCCTGCCAACCCTGCTCGCGAGCATGCCGAGCCAGCCGTTCGGCCAGGTAGACCGAACGGTGTTTGCCGCCGGTGCAGCCAAAGGCCACGGTGACATAACTGCGGGTCTCGCTGCCCAGCTTGGGCAGCCAGGTGTCGAGCAGGTCCTGCAGCTGGGTGACGTAACGCACCACGTCGGGTTGGGCATCCAGATACTCGCGGACTTCGCGGTCGCGCCCGGTCAGCGAGCGCAGCTCGGGGTCCCAATGCGGATTGGGCAGCACCCGTGCGTCGAAGACGAAATCGGCTTCGGCGGGCACGCCGCGCTTGTAGGCGAAGGACTCGAACAGCAGCGACAGTTTGCTTTCGTGGCTGAGGGCAAACTCGGTCACTACCCGGCGCCGAAGCTGGTGCACGTTGAGGCGGGTGGTGTCGATGATGGCATCGGCCTCGCGGCGCAGTGGCGCGGTCAGCTCGCGTTCGCGGGCAATCGCTTCCGGCAGCGACAGGCCCAGATGGCTCAACGGGTGCCGGCGGCGGGTGTCGGCGTAGCGGGCCAGCAAGGTGTCGTCGTCGGCCTCGAAGAACAGCAGGCGCGCCTCAATGCCGTAATCCAGCGCGGTCTTGCGCCAGGTAGCCAGCTGGCTGAGATCGCTGCGGCCGCGCACGTCAATGCCGACCACCAGCCGCTGTGGGCGGTTCTCATCGCGTTCGCCGAGTACACCGCGTACGAATTCTGGCAGCAGGTTTACCGGGATGTTGTCCGAGCAGTAGTAGTCCAGGTCTTCAAAGGTCTTCAACGCCACCGATTTGCCCGAGCCGGACAAGCCACTGACGATGATCAGTACCGATGCAGGGGTGTTCATGGACTGCGTTGCTCCAGCAGGTTGCTATGGCGGGCGATGAACATCGCCGCCGGGTCGATGCCCTTTGTCCGCAGGATATGCAGGCGGGTGGCGGCCTCGGTCAGCACGGCCAGATTGCGTCCGGGCATCACCGGCAGGGTGATCAGCGGCACGTCCAGATCCAGTACGTGACGCTTGCCGGAATCGCCGGTGAGGCGCTCATAGCCATAGCTGCTGGGTTCGGTCATCGGCTTGGTCAGGTGAACGATGAGACGAAGGTACTTGTTCTTCTTTACAGATGTGTCACCGAACATCTGACGGACATTGAGCACGCCCAGCCCGCGTACCTCCAGCAGATCCTGCAGCAGCTCCGGGCAGGTGCCGTCGAGTACGTCCGGGGCGATCTGGGTGAATTCGGGCGCGTCATCAGCGACCAGGCGGTGGCCGCGTGACAGCAGTTCCAGGGCCAGCTCGCTCTTGCCCGAGCCGGCCTCGCCGGTGATCAGCACGCCGATGGAGTAGATCTCCATGAATACGCCATGCAGGATCACCCGAGGTGCCAGCGTGCGGGCCAGGTGGTAGCTGAGGTGGTTGAGCAGTTCATGGCCACGCCGCGGCGACACCCACAGCGGGGTCTGCGATTCATCGGCGGCCGAGCGCAGGTCTTCCGGGCAGCCATGGCTTTTGGTGATCACCAGCGCCAGTGGCCGCGCCTGGATGATGCGCTCGATCACTTCCCAGCGCTGGCGCGCATCCAGCGAATCCAGCCAGGTCAGCTCCTCGGTGCCGAGGATCTGCACTTTATTGGGGTAGATGGTGTTGAGGTAGCCGGCCAGCGAGGGCCGGCGCGAGACGGTATTGCCGGCCTCCAGCTCACGTTGCGCACCGGCATGGCCGGCGACCCAGCGCAGGTCGAGCTTCTCGCGCTGGTGGTCGAAGAGTTCCTGGGCGGTGATGCTGGTATTCATCCGCTACGCGCCTGCTGCGGGTTGATGATGATGTTCTTCAGGGTCTGCGCATCGGGGGCAACGCGCAGCGCCTGGCGGATGTCGGGGTCGGAGAAAATTTCCGCCAGCTCCGACAGCAGCATCAGGTGTTGGTGGGTGTAATGCGCTGGCACGGCCATGGCGAAGACCAGATCCACCGGTTCGTCGCCGCCGAAATCAACGGGATTCTGCAGCCGTAGCAGGGCGCCGCGGGGCTCCTGCAAGGTCTCCGAACGCCCGTGGGGGATGGCGATGCCGTGGCCAATGGCGGTGCTGCCGACGTTTTCACGTTCGCGCAGGCTTAAGAAAAGGTTGTCCGCACCGGCCTCTCGACAGGCAAGCAGGCGGGAAGCGGCAATCAGGGTGCTGTCTCGATCAGCGACCGCGAGTACCTGGGTACTCACGGCCGCCATCAGGTCGGTCAACGGCATGTTGGCTTACGGCTGGGTATAAAGATCAGCCATTGTCGCGCAGAGCATGCGATGCGTGGGGAAGATGCTTTTCCTTGTGCTTTATGACCAGTCGGTCGAGCTTGTCGGCCAGTACGTCGATGGCTGCGTACATGGTGGGTTCGGCAGCATCGGCGTGCAGGGTGCGCCCGGGTAAATTCACCGTGGCGACGACGAGGTAGTCAGGCTTGCGGGTGGACAACTGGACTCGTACTTCGCAGTGCTGGTCGAAGTGCCGACCCAGCCGCTCCAGCTTTGTTTCCACGTACTCCTTCAGGGCAGGCGTGACTTCAACTTGCTGGCCATACGTCTCGATACGCATCGGATTCCTCCTGTGGTTCGGGGTTGCCTAGATGAACCCTGCGCTGCTCAACGAATGCTTCAGGCGATGCGGACGCGTTCGTGAGAGGCACAGATGTTCATGGCCTCACGATACTTCGCAACGGTGCGGCGCGCTACCGGTATGCCACTTGTTTTGAGCATCTCAGCCAGCTTGGCGTCAGAAAGTGGTTTGCGCGGGTTTTCCGCATCGATCAGATTGCGGATCATCGACTGGATGGCCGTGCTGGAGGCCTCGCCACCGCCTTCGGTATCAATGCCGGAAGCGAAAAATGCACGCAATGGCAGGGTGCCGCGCGGGGTGCGCACGTACTTGCGGGCGATGGCACGCGAAATGGTGGATTCGTGCAGCTCAAGTTCGCCGGCGATTTCACGCAGCGTTAGCGGACGCAGCGCCTGCTCGCCGAATTCCAGGAAGCCGGCCTGGTGATGCAGCAGGCTGCTGACCACGCGCAGCAGGGTTTCGCCACGCGCCTGCAGGCTTTTCAGCAGCCAACGTGCCTCCTGCAGCTGCGCGCGCAGATAGCTGGCGTCGGCATCGCCGCAGCGCCGGATCAGCTGTTCATAGCTTTGATTGATGACCACTTTGGGGCCGGCGTGCCCAGCCAGCGCGCAGCGCCAGATGCCGCGCTGGCGCCAGACCACGCAATCGGGAACTACATAGGTGTCCGAGGTCATCTGTCCCAATTGCTTGCCCGGGCGTGGGTCGAGCGAGCGCAGTAGCTGCACGGCTTCCTCCACGTCGGCAACGGATTGTTTGAGTTCCTGCGCTATGCCACTGATGCCGGCGCGCGGCAGGCGCTCCAATGGGCCATCGGCGATGCGGCGGGCCAAGGCGAGGGCAGGGGTTTGGCAGGGCAGTACGTCCAGCTGCAGGCTCAGGCACTCGCCCAGGCTGCGTGCGCCAACCCCGGCCGGGTCGAAGCGCTGGATCTGCCGCAACACCGCCACGATCTCATCTTCGTCGACACGGATTTCCGGCAGCAGGGTCTGAGCGATTGCCGACAAGGGTTCGCGCAGATAGCCGTCTTCATCCAGCGCATCGATCAGGGCTACGCCAATGGCGCGATCACAAGGGCCAAGATGGGTCAGGTGCAGCTGCCACAGCAGGTGATCGGCAAGCGTGTCGCCGTCTTCGGCCTGTTCGCGTTCGTCGTTGTCACCATCGTCGTCGAACGAGCCGGAACGACCGCTGCTCCAGTCCTCATCACCGCCGTCCCAGTCTTCGCCCTCGGCGTTGATATCACCTTGCGCAGGATCGATCGGGGTTTCTTCGTTGGAACTGTTGGGGGCTGCATCGTCGCTGTCGCCCCCCTCGGTGTTGTCGGCCCATTCCAGCAGTGGATTGGTTTCCACTGCTTCGGTCAGTTCCAACTCGAGCTCGGTGCTGGACATCTGCAGAAGACGGATGGCCTGACGCAACTGCGGCGTCATGACCAGGCTCTGTCCCATCGATGTCTGCAGCTGAGCTTTCATGCCTGTTCCGTTCGGGTAGGGGCACGACGTGGCGCTGCGGCTCAGAGGGTGAAAGCGTCCCCGAGGTAAACACGGCGTACGTCAGTATTGGCAAGCAGATCTTCCGGTGCCCCCTGCGCCAGTACGCTGCCTTCAGCGAGGATATACGCCCGGTCGCAGATTCCCAAGGTTTCGCGCACATTGTGGTCGGTGATCAGCACACCGATGCCGCGTTGCTTGAGGTGGGTCACGATGCGCTGGATTTCGCCGACCGAGATCGGGTCGACGCCGGCAAACGGTTCGTCGAGCAGGATCAGGCGCGGTTTGGCCGCCAGTGCACGGGCGATTTCGCAGCGACGGCGCTCGCCGCCGGACAGACTGGCGCCAGTCTGATCGGCCACGTGGCTGATCTGCAGTTCGTCCAGCAACGAGGACAGTTCGCGCTCGCGGCCGACATTGTCCAGGTCGGTGCGCAGCTCCAGCACCAGGCGGATGTTGTCGGCGACGCTGAGCTTGCGGAACACAGACGGTTCCTGCGGCAGATAACCCACGCCCAGCTTGGCGCGCTCGTACATCGGCTCGGAGGTGATGTCCTTGCCGTCCAGCACGATGCTGCCGGCATCGGCGGCGACCAGGCCGACGATCATGTAGAAACAGGTGGTTTTGCCGGCGCCGTTGGGGCCGAGCACGCCGACCACTTCGCCGGCATCCAGGGTCAGCCCGAAGTCCTTGACGACTTCGCGGTTCTTGTAGCGCTTGCGCAGGCCTTGGGCAACGAGCATTACTTGCTATCTCCCGCCGCTGCCGGCGCTTTGTTCTTGGGCTGGATCACGGTGCGCACGCGGGTGCCATCACCGCCGCTCTGCATCGCGCCGCTGCGGGTGTTGTAGACCATGCGCTGGCCGGCATTGGTGCCGCGCTCGGACTCAACCTTGTAGTTGCCGGTCAGGATGATGATTTCGCTGTTGATGTTGTAGTCCATGTTGTCGGCACGGGCATTCATCCAGGTGTTGTCATCCATCTGCTGCTTGAGCGTGGCTTGCTTGCCGGTGAGGATCACGCGCTCGGTTTCGCCGTTTTTGCGGATCACATCAGCGGTGTCGGCATGGATCTCCATCGTGCCCTGGGTAATGATCACATTACCGCTGAACTGGCATTTGCCGTTGTCGCTGAAGTTGCAGTCATTGTTGTTGGAGTCGATGGTCATCGGCTGGTTGCGATCCGATGCTTTGGACCACGCAAGACCAGGTGCGAGCAGGGCGGCGAGCAGCGTGATCGACGCGAGCTTAGCGGGCAGCATTGGGTTCATAGCGGGTCTTGACCTGGGAAAGGAGTGAGTACTGTTTGGTTTTCAGGTTGGTCTGGAAGCCAACGCCGGTCTGGGTGAGCCCGGGGCGGGTCACGGTAACGCGACCATCGGTGCGCGCAAGATTCTGCTCGGTGAGCACATCCAGCGCGTCGGTACGGAAGGTGGTGGGTGGGGTCTTGCCATCGGCAGGGCTGTCGCCGGCGACACTGCCGCGCAGGCGCAGCTCTTCACCCTTGGCGCTGACCCAGCCGGTATCAGCACGCAGCTGCCAATGCTGTCCGGCAGCGTCAGGCAGCAGGAACAACGGCTTGCTGATGGTTGAGGTCTGGTCGGCGCGGCTGCGCGCCATCAACGGTGCGCGCAGGGTCACCGATTCGTGACCGTCCTTGTCCAGGCTGATGATCTCAAAGTCGGTCAAGGTGAAGTCGGTACTGCCTTCTTCAATGGCCGTGGGTGCGGTATGGGTGCGATTGCGCCAAGCCGACCAACCGCTGAGCAGTGCCGCCAACAGCAGGCCGATACCAAGAAGCGAACGCCAGCTCATCAGGAAAACCTCGCCAGGACTGCATCCAGTTTGCCCTGCGCGGCCAGCAATACATCACACAGTTCGCGCGCTGCACCACGCCCGCCTTGTGCGCGGGTCTGCCAGTGCACGCGCTCGGCGATCCATGGATGCGCATCGGCCGGTGCAACTGCGAGGCCGACCGCGCCAAGTGGCGCCAGGTCGGGCAGGTCGTCGCCCATGAAGGCGACCTGGTCCAGGCCGATGCCGTGCTGTTCGCACAGTGCACGCACGCTGGCCAGCTTGTCGCCGACCGCGATCTGGGTGTCGATGCCCAGATCAGCCCCGCGCCGCTGCGCCGACAGGCTGTTGCGGGCGGTAATCAGCACCGGATGGATGCCGTGCTGTTGCAGCAGCTTCAGGCCCAGCCCGTCCTGCACGTAGTACGCCTTGCTCTCGTTGCCGGCATGATCGTAGAACAGCCGGCCGTCGGTCAGGGTGCCGTCCACGTCAAAGCAGGCCAAGCGGATGGCGCTGGCGGTGGCGTGCAGATTGGCGGGGAAAAGCGCTAGCGGCGAGTAAGGCATTGGCAGGCAGTATCCGTTGCGGCAGGTCGGGTGTTGGCCCGAGGTCGTTGATTGTGCGGGGTTCAGACGACTTTTGCCCGCAACAGGTCATGAATGTTCAGGGCGCCGACGGGGTGATTGTCGCCGTCGACCACGATCAAACCATTGATCTTGTGGGTTTCCAGCAACCGTGCGGCCTCAGCGGCGAGCTGGTCGGCACCGATGGTGCGCGGGTTGCGGGTCATCACCTGGGCGATGCTGGCGGTGCGCACGTCCAGGTCGGTGTCCAGCGCACGGCGCAGGTCGCCGTCGGTGAACAGGCCGACCAGCTTGCCCTGGGCATCGACCACGGCCGTCATGCCCAGCCGCTTGCGGCTCATTTCCATCAGGGCCTGGCTGAGGCTGGCGTCGTCACTGACGCTGGGCAGGTCGTCGCCGGCATGCATCACGTCGGTGATATGCAGCAGCAGGCGCCGGCCCAGGCTGCCGGCCGGGTGTGAGCGGGCGAAGTCGTCGGCGGTGAAGCCGCGCGCGTCCAGCAGGGCCACCGCCAGCGCATCGCCCATCGCCAGTGAGGCAGTGGTGCTGGAGGTCGGGGCCAGGGCCAAGGGGCAGGCCTCATGATCCACGTTCACGTCCAGATGCACGTCGGCGGCCAGCGCCAGGCTCGACTGCGGCCGGCCGGTCATGGAAATCAAGGGGTTGCCCTGGCGCTTGAACACCGGCAGCAGGGTCAGTACTTCGTCAGATTCGCCCGAATAGGACAGCGCCAAGACCACGTCATCTTCGGTGATCATGCCCAGATCACCGTGCCCGGCTTCGCCTGGGTGCACATAGAACGAGGGCGTGCCGGTCGAGGCCAGGGTGGCGGCGATCTTGCGCGCGATATGCCCGGATTTGCCCATGCCGGTGGTGACCACGCGGCCGCGCGAGGCCAGCACCAGCCGGCAGGCGGCGGCGAATTCTGCGCCGATGCGACCGCCTACCCGGTCCAGTTCGTCGCGCTCGATCTCGAACACACGGTGACCACTGGCCACCAGATCGGTGTCGCGCAATGTAGCCAGGGAAAGCGGGGAAGCAGCCATACGGATGCCACTCGGAGAGTAGAATGGGGGTTCATTTTATTAGGAAAGCGCTTTGGACGCCGAGACCATCCGAAATCTGATCGAAGCCGGCCTGCCTGGCGCCCGCGCCGACGTGCAGGGCGACGACGGAGTGCACTTCGAAGCCACGGTGGTCTGTGAGGCATTTGCCGGCAAGATGCCGTTGGCGCGCCACCGTATGGTGTATGCGACGCTGGGCGACTTGATGGGCGGTGCGATCCACGCGCTGGCGCTGAAAACCATTACTCCGGGTGAAGCCGGCTGAGCCGGCGCACTCTCTTTCCCTTATACCGGCCTTAAATCCATGGCAAAAATCGTAGTCACCGGCGGCAATGTGCTGAACGGTGAGGTTCATATCTCCGGCGCCAAAAACGCCGTCCTGCCGATCCTGTGCGCCACCTTGCTGGCCGATGCGCCGGTGGAAATCACCAACGTGCCGCATCTGCACGACGTGATCACCACCGTGAAGCTGCTCGGTGAGCTCGGTGCCAAGGTCACTATCGATCAAGGCACGCTGTCGCGCGGCAGCGCGGTGGTGGTGGATCCGCGTACCGTCGATCAGCACGTGGCGCCATATGAGCTGGTCAAGACCATGCGCGCCTCGATCCTGGTGCTGGGCCCGTTGTTGGCCAAGTTCGGCAAGGCTGAAGTGTCGCTGCCGGGCGGTTGCGCCATCGGCTCGCGCCCGGTTGACCAGCACATCAAGGGCCTGCAGGCGCTGGGTGCGGAAATCAGCGTTGAGAACGGCTTCATCAAGGCCCACGTCGACGGGCGCCTGAAGGGCGGTCGCTATACCTTCGACATGGTCAGCGTCACCGGCACCGAGAACGTGCTGATGGCGGCGGTACTGGCCGACGGCACAACGGTGCTGGAAAACGCCGCAATGGAGCCAGAAGTGGCCGATCTGGCACATTGCCTGATTGCGCTGGGTGCCAAGATCGAAGGTGTTGGTACCTCGCGTCTGGTTGTCGAGGGCGTCGAGCGCCTGCACGGTGGTCGTCACGCAGTGCTGCCGGACCGCATTGAAACCGGCACCTTCCTGGTTGCCGCAGCGATGGCCGGTGGTCGCGTCACGGTGCGCAATGCGCGCCCGGACACGATGGACGCGGTGCTGCAGAAGCTGACCGAGGCCGGCGCTGAAATCAGCACCACCGAAGACAGCATCACCCTGGACATGCATGGCAAGCGGCCCAAGTCGGTGAACATCACCACCGCGCCGCACCCGGCCTTCCCGACTGACATGCAGGCCCAGTTCATGGCCATGAACTGTGTTGCCGATGGCGTCGGTGTGATCACCGAAACCATCTTTGAAAACCGCTTCATGCACGTCAACGAGCTGCTGCGTCTGGGCGCTGACATCCAGATCGAAGGTCATACCGCGATCGTCCGCGGCGTGGCCAAGCTCAGCGGTGCGCCGGTAATGGCGACTGACCTGCGTGCTTCGGCTTGCCTGATCCTGGCTGGGCTGGTGGCTGCTGATGAAACCAGCATCGACCGTATCTACCACCTGGATCGTGGCTACGAAAACATTGAGGAAAAGCTCAGTGGGCTCGGTGCCAACGTGCGGCGGACAGCATGATCCTCAAGGGTCGTTTCACCCCGCGTCGCAAGGCCCTGCTGGGTCTGGTGCTGCTGGCCCTGGCCTGGTTGGGCTGGGGTTGGTACAGCGGCGTGGCCATCACCCAGGGCGTTGAAAAGGAACAGATGGACTGGAATGGCGATGGCCAGGTCAGTCGCGACGAGTTCCTGCAGGCGTTTTATGCGGTACAGGTGAAAGATAGCGAGGAAGGCGATCGCCAATGCCGCAGCTTCATCTGGCGCAAGAGCGGCGAAGAGTTCCGCCGCGATTGCCGCACGGTCTTCAAGAAGCCGGCAACGGAATAAGTACAGCGCCTGTAGTGCCGAGCGATGCTCGGCCAGGGCGTTACCGGCGCATCGCTCTTGTGGGAGTGGCGTAAGCCGCGAAACTGACGATCCATCCAGATCGTTGATTCGCTGGTGTCTTGCATAGCCCTGGCTTCGCGGTTTGCGCCGCTCCCACAAAAGAGCCTGGGCTGACGTTTTGTCGGGAAAGCCTCTGCCGAGCATGGCTCGGCACTACAGGTGGCTTACTGAATTGACTTGATGGTCAGGTCCAGTGCGTCCTGGCCATTCTCGCGTTGCAGCAGGCGTGCCGGTACCGGCATGCCGGGAACGATCCAGGCGATCTGTTCCTTGTTTCCATCCACGCGTGACACCTTGGTGGCTTCCTGCTGCTTGCCGGCGATGGTCATGTTCTCCTTGCCGATCACCCGGTAGGTCATGGGCTTGATGCGGCCATCGTCAACCATGCGATAGGTCAGTGGCTTGCCAGCGTTGACATCGCGGGCAATGGCCAGGTTGATCAGCAGCGCATCCATGTCACCGCTCTGAAGACGGATCGGGCCGCTGCGCTCGGGCTTCACATCGCCGGTCCAGGTGGCCTGGTTGCTGTTCCAGTCATAGCGCGCATCCACCTGCTTGCGCTTGATCAGCACGACTGAACGATCATGGCTGCTGAGCGGGCGCAGTTTGCCGCCTTGTTCGTCGAACACGGTGGCTTGGCTCAATTCCGCCATCGGGTTCTTGATCTGCAGGCTATAGCGCCACTGATTGTTGCCGGCAGGAGCCACCGACATCACGCCATTGGCCTGCATGCCCATGTAGCTGGCCTGGTAATTGGCGGTGAACGGCTCAAATGCCAACGCCGGCAAGCTGGCCGCGATCAGCGCGGCAGCAGCGAGGTAACGCAGGGGGCGGTGGGAAAGCTTCATGCTCAGGCTCCTTGGTATTCGATCAGGCGCAGGTCGATTTCGTCCTGTCCGTCTTTGCGTTGCAGAATGCGCACCGGCGTGGGTACGCCGTTGGCAATCCACAGGATGGTTTCATCGTTGCCGCCATTGGTGCGGTACACGCGCAAGGCGTCATAGCTGAGATCACCCACCTGCACGTTTTCGGTGGTGTCGGCGGCACGGTACTCATACTGGCGCACCCGGCCTACATCGACATAGCGATATTGCAGTGCCTGGCCTGGGCGCGCATCGCGCATCAGTGACAGGTTCAACAGCAAGGCGCTCTGGTCGCCGCGTTGCAGTGGAATCGGCTGCTGCCGTTCCTCCTTCAGATCACCCTGCCACTGCGCGGTGCCGGCCTGCCAGTTGTAGACGCCGGTGACCTTCTTGCTCATGAACAGGGCTTTCTTGATCGTGCTCTGGCTCAACGGCGTGTAAACGTTGCCTTCGTTGTTGAACACGTTGCTCTGTTCGATGTTCAGCCCGAGGATGCTGGCAAAGCCGCGCTTGCCGCGCACCGCCATGTCGACCCGCCATTGGATGTCGTTGTTGTGGACCACGCGCATGGTGGCATCGCCGGCTTCCTTGCCCTTGTAGAAGGCTTGGTAGGTAGCAACGAAGGGCTCCAGTGCTGGTGGGGTCCACTCCAACGCCGGCGGTGCCAGCGTAACCGGTGCCTGCGCCGGAGTAGCCGCCGCTGCGGGCATTTCCTGGGCGTAGCTGACCGCCGATACCAGCAGTGCGGTCAAAACCAATGGTTTGAGAAGCGCTATGGCCATGTGAGGACGAGGGCAGGAGTAAGGGGGGATCTTGCCAAACCACACATCAGCAGCTTGTGTGGATCAGCGGCGAAGGGTTCCGGCGGAATCTAGGCGCAATGGGCTAAACAGGGACTGACCGTCGTAATGCACCACGCCGTCGCGTTCAGCAAGTCGGCCGGCGACCAGCAACTGTACGCTGGCCAGCAGCAGCGGATGTTCGACCGCCAGTACGCGTTTGGCCAGCACTTCAGCACTGTCACCGGCCAGTACCGGGACACGTGCCTGGGCGATCACTGCGCCTGCATCCAGTTCAGGTACGACAAAGTGCACGCTGGCACCGTGCTCGGCATCGCCGGCCTCGATGGCGCGTGCATGGGTGTGCAGGCCCTTGTGCAAGGGCAGCAGCGAGGGGTGAATGTTCACCAGGCGGCCACTGAAACGCTGCACGAAGGCGGCACCGAGGATGCGCATATAGCCGGCGCAGATGATCCAGTCCGGCTGGCTTGCGACCACCGCGTCGGCCAGCGCGCTGTCAAACGCTTCGCGCTCGGCGAAGTCCCTGGGGGAGCGCGCCCAGCGTTGTGCGGGGGCCACTTTTTCCAGTGCGCCGGCGCCCGGCTTGTCGGAGAACACACCCACAATCTGTGCATCCAGCTGGCCTGCAGCGATGGCGTCCTGCAGGCATTGCAGGTTGCTGCCGCGCCCGGAGGCAAGCACAGCGAGACGGGGCAGGGGGCTCATGCGCGCGATTTCCGCAGCAGCGGCCACAACGCCATGCTGCCGAGGGTGGCCAGCAACATGTCGGCATGCGCGTCCCAGATGTCACCCTGCTGGCCGTTGTAGGCCTCGGCGGCTTCCGGTGACAGGGCCAGGGCGATGCCCCATTCCAGCCATTCGTAGGCCAGGCTGGTGCACATGATGGTCATCACCGCCAGCGTGAACGCCTGACCCAGGCGTAGCGCTGGCCAGCCGTGGCGGGCCAGTTGGGTCAGCGCCGGGGTGAAGCAGATGCCGTACAGCAGGTGGATCAGCCGATCGAAATGATTGCGCTCCCAGCCGAAGGCGGCATTCGGCGACCAGCCGAACAAGGCCTGCGCCCATTGGTCATAGGGAATGTTGGAATACAGCCAACGGGCGCCGATGCAGTGCAGGATGATGAAGCCACAGATCGCTGCGAAAGCGCCGCTGCCCAAGGGCCAGCGGCGGTCCACCCACCACAGTGCCAGCACGCCGAGCACGGTCAGCGAGCTGTGCAGGGCCTGTTCCACAGGCCATAGCGGTTTGATCCAGGTAAGCGCGAATACAACAAGCACGCCGATGAAGGCGGCCTTCTTGGCGGCTGTCATGTAGGCGTTGGCTCAGCCGATGTGGACGCGTTCAGCGCCGTTTTCAGCCACCACTTCACCAATCTGCCAATGCGCCAGCTCCAAGGTGTCCAGCGTGGCATTGATGGCGGCGACCTGGTCGGCCGGCACCAGCAGCACGAAGCCGATACCGCAGTTGAAGGTGCGCCACATCTCGCTGTTGGCCACATTGCCTTCGCGCTGCAGCCACTGGAATACCGGCGGCAGGGTCCAGCTGCTGGCGTCGATGGTCAGGCCCAGGCCTTCCGGCACCACGCGGATGATGTTCTCGGTCAGGCCGCCGCCGGTGACGTGGGCCATGCCGTGCACGGCTGCGCCGTGGGTCTTGAGCAGCGACAGGATCGGCTTGACGTACAGGCGGGTCGGCGCCATCAGCGCATCGACCAGCTTCACACCGTTCTCCAGCACCAGATCGGCCGGGCTACTGGCACGTTCATAAATGCGGCGCACCAGCGAATAACCGTTGGAGTGCGGGCCGGAGGAAGCAATGCCGATCAGCACGTCGCCGAGGGCGACGGCCGAGCCGTCCTTCAGCTCGCTCTTCTCGACGCCGGCGACGGTGAAGCCGGCCAGGTCGTATTCGCCCGGGGCGTACATGTCGGGCATTTCAGCGGTTTCGCCGCCGATCAGCGCGCAACCGGCCTCGGTGCAGCCATTGGCAATGCCGCCGACCACGGCCGCAGCGGTGTCGATGTCGAGCTTGCCGGTGGCGAAATAATCCAGGAAGAACAAGGGCTCAGCACCCTGTACCAGCACATCGTTGACGCACATGGCGACCAGATCGATGCCGATGGTGTCGTGGCGGCCAAGCTGTTGTGCCAGCTTCAGCTTGGTGCCGACGCCGTCGGTACCGGACACCAGTACCGGCTCGCGGTACTTGTTGGAAAGGTCGAACAGGGCGCCAAAGCCACCCAGTCCGCCCATCACCTCCGGGCGGAAGCTGCGCTTTACCAGCGGCTTGATACGCTCGACCAGTTCGTTGCCCGCGTCGATGTCGACACCGGCGTCACGGTAGGTCAGGGGGGAGTTGGCAGAGGTCGAGGGGCTGGTCACTGGCGGCTGCACTGGCGGGGTGAACGGTCGATTTTAACAGGCCACGTTGGCGTGAAGGCCCCATTCGGGCAACAATTCCCTCCGGAATCGTCGAGCAATGGAAATTTCAATGCGCCGCAGCCTGGTCACAATCCTGTTTCTGGCGCTCTGCCTGCCAATCTCATTGGTGCAGGCGCAGTCGTCCGGCATGCGTACCGAAGGGGACGTGGCCGGCGCCAGCAGTGCCTATGAGGCCGAGGTACCGGTCAACAGCCAAAGCGAGGCCGATCGCAACGGCGGGCTGGCGCGCGCGCTGGGCGCGGTGCTGGCCAAGCTGTCCGGCGACCGTAGTGTGCTGGCGCGGCCGGGTGTGGCGCAGGCCCTGCGCAGTGCCAAGGACATGGCCGAGAGCTACGACTACCGGCAGGACCAAAGTGTCAGCGCCAGTGGCGCGCCCAGCTTCCGCACCATGCTGGTGGCACGCTTCCGCCAGGATGACGTCGACGGGCTGGTAGCTGCGCTGGGGCTGCCGGTGTGGCCGCAGCCACGGCCCAAGCCGGTGGTTTGGCTGGCCATTGATGATGGCAGCGGCCCACGTCTGGTGGGTGTGCCGCAGTCCAATGCGGCGCGGCCGTTGCTGGATCGTGCGGTTGAGCGTGGCTTCAAGCTGGGGCTGCCGGCCGGCGGCGCGGCCGAGCAGGCCCTGGTCGGTGCGATCTGGCGCCAGGACACCGCGGCGGTAGCGCGCGCCTCATCGCGCTATTCGCCGCCGATGCAGCTGATCGGCAAGTTGTACCGCGGCAAGGGCGGTGGCTGGGTTGCCGACTGGGTGTTTGTCGACAACGGCCGTGAGCTGTCCAAATGGACCACCAACGACGCCGATGCACGGCGGGCGATGATGGCTGGGGCCGATGGTGCCGCCGATGCGCTGGTGCGGCGCTATGCCAAGGCGCCAGTTGGTGGTGCCCCGGGCACCTACCGGATCGTGGTCAGCGGAATCCGCAGCGCGGATGACTACCTGCGCCTGGCGGCTACCTTGCAGAGCGTGGCGGTGGTGAAGGGGATCACCCCAATCCAGGCCTCGGGCGACCGCCTGGAACTGGATGTCGAGCTGATGAGCGGTCTGCCAGGCTTCAACCGCATGCTGGGACGCGATGCGGCCTTGCAGCCGGTGGGCGCGGTGGACGATGGTGATGCGGATGCATCTACGGATCAGAACAGCGGCAGCCGCCGCGCGGAGTACCGCATTCGATGAGTACTGATACAGCGGAAATGGAAATCGCGCTGTTCCTGCGCCGCCTGAAGTGGGTGGTGCTCAGTGCCTTCGGGCTGTGGGTGATGTGGCTGTTGGCCCCGGTGCTGACCCCGTTCGTGGTCGCCTTGATGCTGGCCTGGCTGGGTGATCCGCTGGTTGACCGGCTGGAAGCCCGGGGTCGTTCGCGCAACACCGCGGTGGTGCTGGTGTTCGTGTTGATGATCCTGCTGCTGGCCTTGGCGCTGCTGATTTTGGTGCCCTTGATCCAACGCCAGATCATTACCCTGATCGCCGCTTTGCCCCAAGGGCAGGAGTGGTTGATGAATACCGCGATCCCGTGGCTCGAGCAGAAGACCGGCCTGGAAATCATGGCCTGGCTGGACCCCGGTCGCTTGTTTGAGTGGGTGCGCAGCCATTGGCAGCAGGCCGGCGGCGTTGCCACCACGTTCTTTGGCTACGTGTCGCGCTCGGGTTTTGCGATGGTGGCCTGGGTGATCAATCTGGCCTTGTTGCCGATCCTGGCCTACTACTTCCTGCGCGACTGGGACAAGTTGGTCGAGCGGGTTGCATCGATGATCCCGCGCAACCATATCGAAGTGGTGTCGCGCTTGGCGCGTGAGTCCAACGATGTGCTGGGTGCCTTCATCCGTGGCCAGATCGCGGTGATGATCGCGTTGGGTGTGGTGTATGCGGCCGGCCTGACCCTGGTGGGTTTGAACCTGGGCCTGTTGATCGGCCTGGTGGCTGGCTTGATCAGCTTCATCCCCTATCTGGGGGCGACCACCGGCGTGGTGATGGCGGTGCTGGCGGCCTTGGTGCAATCGCAGGGCGTGGACCTGCAGTTGCTGGTGCTGGTGGGCGTTGTCTTCACCGTCGGCCAGTTGTTGGAGAGCTATGTGCTGACGCCGCGCATCGTCGGTGACAAAATTGGCCTGCACCCGGTCGCGGTTATTTTTGCGGTGATGGCAGGTGGCCAGTTGTTTGGCTTCCTGGGAATGCTGTTGGCTTTGCCAGCAGCGGCGGTGATCAACGTGTTGTTGCGCTATGCGCACCAGCGATATCGCCAAAGTGAGTTGTATGCCGGCCACGGGCCGACGATTGTGTTGGACCCGCGCAACGTTCAAGTGCCGGCGGATCTGAGCATCGTGTCGAAGGATGTAGAACCTAAGTGAGTGTGCCGCAGTTACCGCTGGCCTTGCGTTACCCGCCAGACCAGCGCTTTGAAACGTTCATCGGTGCGCCGGAAGGTGCGCTGCCGCAGTTGCGTGCCGTTGCCAATGGCAGTAGCCAGGATTGGATCTATCTGGTGGGTGCCGGTGCTACCGGCAAGACGCACCTGGCCTTGGCTACCTGCGCTGCCGCGCTGCAGGCCGGGCGTCGCCCTGCGTACCTGCCACTACAGGCGGCCGGTACGCGCCTGCAGGACGCCTTGGAAGCGCTGGAGGGGCACGACGTGCTGGCGCTGGACGGGCTGGAATATGTCGCCGGCCGACGCGAGCAGGAAATCACCCTGTTCGAGTTCCACAACCGCGCGCGCGCTGCCGACGTGACCGTGATCTATACCTCGCGGCTGCCGCCTGATGGCCTGGGGTTGGTGTTGCCGGACCTGCGCTCGCGTCTGTCGCAGTGCAGCCGCATCACCCTGGAGCCGCTGGATGCTGAGGGCCGTGGCGCGGTGCTGCGTGAGCGCTCGGTGCGCCGTGGGCTGGTGATGGATGAGGCCACGCTGGATTGGTTGCTGACCCGCACCGGCCGCGACCTGAGCGGGCTGGTAACCTTGCTGGAGCGGCTGGACCGTGAATCGCTGGCGGCAAAGAAGCGGATTACCGTGCCGTTCCTGAAGCGGGTGCTGGAGAACGGGCCGGGTTGATCGGCATTCTGGGTCTTGTGGGAGCGGCATAAGCCGCGAAGCAGATGTTCTATCCGAAAAAATGCCTGCGATTGCAGGCATTTTTTATCTGACACCTCAGTTGTTTCTCGGTTCACACCGCTCCCCCAAACGGCTGGCGGACGCGGCTTTTGTAGGAGCGGCGTAAGCCGCGAAGCCGGTGTCGCGTCCGTAAACGAAGATGCCTGCAATTGCGGGCATCTGTGTATCTGAGTCATCACTTGCTTCGCGGCTTACACCGCTCCTACAAGAGCTGGTTTTCCAGCTGCTGCAGGCGCTCGGGTGTGCCGACGTCGGTCCAGCGGCCCTGGTGGTGCTGGCCACTGATGCTGTTGCTGGCCATTGCCGCGCGCAGCAAGGGTGCAAGTTTGAAGCGCGGTGGGGTTTCCGCGCTGCCATCGGCACTGCCAATCACGGCCTGCCAGTCCTGCAGCAATTGCGGCCGATACACGCCGATGCCGGCAAAGGTCAGGCGCGCTTGTTCGCCGTTGTCATGCAGCAGACCATCGGCATCCAGAATGAAATCGCCGCGCGGATGCTGCACTGGATTGTCGACCATGACCAGATGCGCGCTGCCCTTCGGTTGCCGCGGAAGCGTGGCGAAATCGAAGTCGCTCCAGATGTCGCCATTGACCGCCAGGAACGGCGCATCGCCGAGCAGCGGCAGTGCGTTGTGCATGCCACCGCCGGTTTCCAGTGGCACCGGGCCTTCGTACAGGTAATGCAGACGCAGGTCCCAACGACTGCCATCCCCCAGTTTTTCCGGAAACTGCGCGGCCAACCAACTGGTGTTTATCACCACATCGCGGATGCCCAGCGCAGCCAGACGCTGCAGATGCCATTCAATCAGTGGCACACCGGCCACGGCCAACAGCGGCTTGGGCGTGTGGTCGGTAAGCGGGCGCATGCGTTCGCCCAACCCGGCGGCAAAGATCAAAGCCTTCATGCTGAAGCCTTGGCAGCCATCGCCGGCTTGAAGCGGCGCTCGAACAGATCCTGCAGCGGCGCCAGCTCCGGATAGCGCGGCAGCACTTCATCCAGGTAACGGATGAAACGCGGTGCGTCTTCGAAGTAGTGGCCCTTGCCGTCACGATCACGCAGGCGCACGAAGATGCCGAGGATCTTCAGATGGCGCTGCACGCCCATCCAGTCGGCGTCGCGCAGGAACTGCGGCCACGGCCGCACCGGCAGGCCGGCGGCCAGTGCCTGTGCGTGGTAACGCGCGAGCCAGGCGTCCACTTTTTCCAGCGGCCAGCTCAGGAAGGCGTCCTTGAACAGACTGGCTGGATCGTAAGCAATCGGCCCGCTGACCAGATCCTGGAAATCCAGCACCGCAGGGCCGCCCTCGACCGGCATCAGGTTGCGCGGCATGAAGTCACGATGGGTCAGCACTTGTGGCTGGTTCAAGGCGTTGTCCATCAGGCGCCTTTGCACCAGTTGCAGCTGCTCGCTTTCGCCACAGTCCAAGCTTAGACCGAGGTGGCGTTGCACGAACCACTCTTCAAACAGACCAGCATCGCGCTGCAGCAGCGCCTCGCCGAACGTACCCATGCCTTCGGGCACCGGAATCGACTGCAGGCGGATAAGTTGCGCGAAGCTCGCATCGAACCAGGCATCGGCAGTGTCGTCGTTGATGAAGCGGGCCAGGGTTGGTCCGCCCAGGTCTTCCAGCAGCAGGAAGCCGTTGTCGACATCGCGCGCCAGCACCTGCGGTACGCGCACGCTGTTGGTTTCCAGCAGGTCGTGCATGCGCAGCCAGGGGCGTACATCTTCCAAGCCGGGCGGCGAATCCATCACGATGTGGCTGCCGCGTGCGCTGGTGCTGCGCCAATAGCTGCGGAAACCGGCATCGACCGATGCGCGTTCAAGCGTGGAGGCAGGGTCGCCGAGTGCGGTACAGGTCCACTGCAGGCGTTGTTGGGCGCGCAGCGGATCGGAGGCGGGATCGTTCATGGACACTACAAGTGAAGCGGCGCCCGCAGGCGCCGTTGGAAGGGAGTCAGCGCTTGTTGCCGCCGCTGATCAGGCGCAGCAGCGCCAGCAGTACGATCGCACCGATGATGGAACCGACGAAGCCGGCCGGCTGACCTGCCGAATACCAGCCCATCTCACGGCCGAACCAGCCGGCAAATACCGCGCCGGCCACACCGAGCACGATGGTCAGCAGGCAGCCCATGCGGTTGTTGCCGGGCATGAAGAAGCGACCCAACAGGCCTACGAAGAAGCCGATCAGGATGATGTACAGCCAGCTGTCGCTGCCAAACAGTCCGCTCATGTTCTTGTCCGTGGCAAAGAAAAACGCAGCCTAGCAAGGCCAGGCTGCGTTCGTCATCAAACCATCAACATTCGACCAACCGCGTCGGACCGATCAGCAGCAGCCGTGGCCACCGTGACGGGTGCCGCTGTCGGCGGCCACCGGCGAACCGCTGGTTTCGCCACGCAGGCTGGCGGCGTGGTGGTCGAACAGCACCTTGGACACGCAGGAGGTGACGCGCTTGCCCATCGGGATGTGCAGGAACTCGTTCGGGCCATGTGCATTGGAATGCGGGCCGAGCACGCCGGTGATCATGAACTGCGCACCCGGGAACTTCTCACCCAGCATGCCCATGAACGGGATCGAGCCGCCTTCGCCCATGTACATCGCCGGCTTGCCGAAGAAGGCCTGGCTGGCGGCGTCGATGGACTGCTCCAGCCACGATGCCATGGCCGGTGCGTTCCAGCCGGTGGAGGCTTTTTCCAGGTCCAGGCTGACGTGGGCGCCGTTCGGCGGATCACGCAGCAGGGCTTCCTTCAGCAGCTCGCCGCAGGCCTTGCCATTGGCGGTAGGTGGCAGGCGCAGCGACAGCTTCACCGAGGTTTCCGGACGCAGCACGTTGCCGGCCGATTCCAGCGGCGGCATGCCGCCGATGCCGGTCACCGACAGAGCCGGGCGCCAGGTGCGGTTGAGGACCAGTTCGGTCAGCTCATCGCTCATCGGCTTGAGGCCGTCGACCAGCGGGAACTTGTCGAAGATGGCGGTATCGACCACGTCGGCAGCACGCTTGGCCTGCTCCAGGCGCTCGGCCGGCACGTCCACGTGCAGGCCATCGAGCAGGATGCGGCCGGTCTTCTCGTCCTCGATGCGCGACAGCAGCTGGCGCAGCAGGCGGAAGCTGGACGGCACCACGCCGGAGGCATCACCGGAGTGCACGCCTTCGTTGAGCACCTTGACGGTGAAGTTGCCGCCGGTCAGGCCGCGCAGCGAGGTGGTGCACCACAGCTGGTCGTAGTTGGCGCAGCCCGAATCCAGACACACCACCAGCGACGGCTGGCCAATGCGCTCGGCCAGATGGTCGACGTAAGCCGGCAGATCGTAGGAGCCGGACTCTTCGCAGGCTTCGATCAGGATCACGCAGCGGGCGTGCGGTAGGCCTTGTTCCTGCAGCGCCAGCACCGCGGCCAGCGAGCCGAAGATGGCATAGCCGTCATCGGCGCCGCCGCGGCCGTACAGCTTGTCGCCGCGCAGCACCGGAATCCACGGGCCCAGGTCCTCGTCCCAGCCGGTCATTTCCGGCTGCTTGTCCAGGTGGCCGTAGAGCAGCACGGTGTCGTCGCCGGTTTCCGGGCCGGTGGCCGGGATTTCCAGGAACAGCAGCGGGGTGCGGCCTTCCAGGCGAACCACCTCGACCTGCAGGCCGGGGATGGTCTGCGCCTTGGCCCAGCTCTCCATCAGGGTTACGGCCTGTTCCATATAGCCGTTGGCGACCCAGTTCGCGTCGAACATCGGCGACTTGTTGGGGATACGGATGTAATCGACCAATTGCGGGACGATGTCGTTGTCCCACTTGTCGCTGAGAAATTGGCCGATCTTGGCGCTGTCCATCTGGATCTCCGGTAGCAATGTCAGGTGCAACCATTCTACGCCGCTCCTTTGTTTATCGGGCTTGCGGCGGTTTCATCAGTGGATTTTGTAGGACTTTCCCTACAAGGGGTCGGGTTGTTGGCTGGCTGTTTGCTGAACCCGCCCCGGATATTCTGGCTGCATGTGGCGCGGAACACTGATCTGACCGGCGGGATAGCCAGCCAATCAATGACCAAGCCACAAGGAGTACAGCGATGAAGCTTCTTACCGTAACGCTGCAGTCTCTGATTCTCGCATTGTTGTTGACCCTTACGGCACAAGCCAAGGACAAGGTCGATATCAATACCGCCTCTGCGGCGGAGCTGAATCAGGTGTTGGTGAACGTAGGCCCTTCCAAGGCGCAGGCGATCGTCGAACACAGACAGGCCAACGGGCCCTTCAAAAGTGTCGAGGAACTGGCACTGGTGAAAGGAATCGGATTGAAGACGGTCGAACGGAATCGTGACCTGATCGAAGCAAGGGCCGGAGCCGCCCCTGCCAAGAGTGCTACCGGGACGGTAGCTGCGCAGCCGGTTGAGAGGCGCTGAGCGGAAGGAATCGAATAGTGAACCGTCAGGAGGACGGATCACCAGGAACCCGAAAAGGGCAGGACGCTGGGGGCTGGCAGGATGCCAACAAGGATGTGAGGTCGTCCGGTGTTGCACAGTGACGTGCAGCCGGGCGATTTTTCTGTCTGTGCTCGTTGGAAACGGCAAGGCCCGGGGAAACCCGGGCCTTGCTGGTTTTTGGGCGTTGAGCCGGAAATCTGGATGGGATATTCCGGATCCGGAAAAGTCGGGATTCGGGCTTTTCGACTCGGCTCGCCAGCTGCTTCCGGGGCTGCGGTTGTTTGTGGGAGCGGCGTCAGCTGCTAAGCAGGTGGTGCTGAGGCAATTGGCTGCCGGGCGATCTGATTCTGTATCTGCTTCGCGGCTGACGCCGCTCCTACAAAAAGCCGGTCCGCGCGGTCGATGTTGCCAGGGCGCACTGCGTTTGCCCGGGGCTGCGGTTGTTTGTGGGAGCGGCGTCAGCCGCGAAGCTGGTGGTGCAGAGGTAATTGACTGCTGGGCGATCTGATCTGTGCCGGCTTCGCGGCTGATGCCGCCTACAAAAAAGCGGGTCCGTGCCCGGTCTGTTTGGTCTGGTTGATTCTGCTACGAAACCGTATCGCGGTTGACTGCCCCGGTTTTGGGCCAGGGCGAGCCGCAGTTTTAAACCAACCCGGTCGCGTAGTACACGCCGATGATCGCGAACACCGCCAGGGTCTTGATGATGGTGATGGCGAAGATGTCCTTGTAGGACTGGCGATGGGTGAGGCCGGTGACGGCCAGTACGGTGATCACCGCGCCGTTGTGCGGCAGGGTGTCCATGCCGCCGGAGGCCATCGACGCCACGCGGTGCAGCACTTCCATCGGAATGCCGGCCGCGTTTGCGTTGGCGATGAAGCTGTCGGCCATTGCCGCCAGCGCGATGCTCATGCCGCCTGACGCCGAGCCGGTGATGCCGGCCATGGCGGTGACTGAAACCGCTTCGTTGACCAGCGGATTCGGGATCGAGCCCAGTGCATTGGCCACCACCAGGAAGCCGGGCAGGGCGGCAATAACCGCACCGAAACCATATTCGGAGGCGGTATTCATCGAGGCCAGCATGGCGCCGCCGATGGCCGACTTGGTGCCTTCTGCAAACGAGGCCACCACCGGCTTCCAGGCAAAGGCGATGACGCTGAGGATGCCCAGCAACAACGCGCCCTGCACGGCCCAGATCGCCCCCAGCTTGGAGACTTCCTGTACCACCGGTGCCGGGTTGCCGATCACCGCCGGGATGAAGGATTGGGTCTCGCCATAGAAGCCGGGAATCCAGCGGGTCAGGAAGAAATTGGCCACGCCGACCAGAATCAGTGGCGCGATCGCCACCAGTGGATGTGCCAGATTCTGGCCGTGGAAGGGTTCTGGTTCATTGCGCAGCTCGTCGTTGGCGCCCGCATAGCCTTCGCCATTGCGCACGGCGACTCGACGGCGCCATTCCAGGTAGCTCATGCCAAGGATCAGGATCACCACGGTGCCGATCACGCCCAGCCACGGTGCGGCCCAGCTGTTGGTGCCGAAGAACGCCGAGGGAATGATGTTCTGGATCTGCGGCGTGCCCGGCAGCGCATCCATGGTGAAGGTGAAGGCACCCAGCGCGATCGTGCCGGGGATCAGGCGCTTTGGGATGTTGCTCTGGCGGAAGAGTTCTGCGGCGAACGGATAGACCGCAAACACCACCACGAACAGCGACACACCGCCGTAGGTGAGCAGCGCACAGACCAGCACGATGGACAGCATCGCGCGCTTGGCCCCGACCAGCTTGATGGTGGCGCTGACGATGGACTTGGAGAAACCCGAGACCTCGATCAGCTTGCCGAACACCGCGCCCAGTACGAACACCGGGAAGTACAGCTTGAGGAAGCCGACCATCTTGTCCATGAACAAGCCGGTGAACATCGGCTGCACCAGGCTGGGGTCGGTCAGCAGCACCGCGCCCAGCGCCGCCACCGGCGCGAACAGGATCACGCTGTAGCCGCGGTAGGCGACAAACATCAGGAAGCACAGGGCCGCCAATACGATCAGAAACGACATTCACAGCTCCCTGGCCAATACATTGCCGGCGAGTATCGGGATGTCGGGGAGGGTGGCCCACTGTACGAAGGGACTATACGCGGCGGGCTAACGCTCCTTTAACGTGCGCTCCATGGCGACATTCGTGTGTCGCAACGTCATACCCGGGAGGAGGGAGACCAATGAAGCGCAAGTATCTGAGTATCGCCATCGGTGGCATTCTGCTGGCACCGGCCGCATTCGTGCAGGCGCAGGAGCAGCAGGCTGTGCTGGCCGGCACCAAGGCGACGCAGCTGGACGAAGTGACCGTAACCGCACGTCGTCGCAGCGAATCCATCCAGGATGTTCCGGTGGCGGTCAGTGCCTTCGGCGAGGAGCAGATCAAGGATCTGCAGGCCTCGACCGTGGAAGGCCTGCAGGGCGCCGTGCCCAACATGAACATCGCCCAGGGCCGTGGTTCGGCCAACAGCGTCAACGTCTTCATTCGCGGCATCGGCCAGCCCGACGCGCTGCAGACCTTCGACCCGGGCGTGGGCATGTACGTGGACGATGTCTACTACTCGCGCATCAATGGCGCGCTGTTCTCGCTGTTCGACATCCAGCAGCTGGAAGTGCTGCGTGGCCCGCAGGGCACGCTGTATGGCAAGAACTCCACTGGCGGCGCGATCAAGCTGACCACCAAGAACCCCTTCGACAATGAAGGCGGTGCAGTGGAAGTGACCGCTGGTGACTATGGTCGCCTGGAAGGCCGCTTCTATGTCTCGGGCAAGCTGAGCGATACCTTGGCTGCGAGCATCGCCGGTGCCAAGATCACCAACGATGGCTACGTCAAGGACGCGGTTACCGGCAAGCGTTACAACGACGACGACACCGAGGCATTGCGCGCGAAGCTGGCATTCCAGCCGACCGACAACTTCAGCGCGGTGCTGTCGCTGGATACCACCAAGCAGGATGCCGCACTGACGCTGGGCCGCCCGATGGCCGACCTGCGCCAGACCAGCCTGGCGCCGGCTGGTGTGATCGTGCTGCAGCCGGGCGAAACCGGCGAGTGGAACCGTCGCGCGCAGACCTCGTTCAAGGATGGCCAGGGCCAGTATCTGAAGCACTCCGGTGCCTCGCTGTCGATGAGCTGGGATATCAACGAGCAGTTCACGCTGAAGAGCATCAGCTCCTACCGCAAGCTCAAGACCAAGTCCTACATCGATATCGATGCCTCCGAGTACGAGCTGGGCGATGTACTGGTGGCGCTGGACCAGGACCAGAAGAGCCAGGAATTCCAGCTGCATTACGACAACGGCTCCAACCTGCATGCCACCTTTGGTGCGTACTACATGAAGGAGAACGTGCCGTCCTACCAGGAAGCGTATGCCGATGACCTGTTCTCGTTCCTGGGCGGCAAGGTGCCGTTCCTGCGCACCATCGAAGATGATCTGAGCACAACCTCGACGGCCGCATTCGCGCATGTGAACTGGGAGTTCGTGCCGACCTGGACCGTGGCTGCCGGCGTGCGCTGGACCAAGGACAAGAAGGACTACGACCGTTCCACCAGCACCTTCTGGGGCGCCCCGTTCGCCAGCTTGAACGGCACCGTCGCGTTCGATGCGAAGGCCTCGTGGACCGCGGTGACGCCGTCGATCAGCCTGCAGAAGGAATTCAGCGACAACCTGATGGGTTATGTGTCGGCCAACCGTGGCTTCAAGTCCGGTGGCTTCAACGGCCGCGCCAACACCGTATACGACACCCAGCACGCCAAGTTCGACCCGGAATACGTGTGGACCTACGAGCTGGGCCTGAAGGGCAGCTCGGCCGATCACCGCCTGCGTGGTACCGCCACTGCGTTCTACAGCAACTACAGCGACTTCCAGGCACGCGTGTCGCAGGACGTGGGCACCTTCCCGGTGTTGAACGCGGCCAAGCTCAACATCAAGGGCATCGAGCTGGAAGGCAGCGCGCTGCTGGGTGAATCCACCACCTTGAGCGCACAGTTGGGCTGGATGGACGCCAAGTACGACAGCTTCGAGGACTTCCGTCTCGATCCGTCCTACGCCGGCTACGATCCGACCGTGAACCACGACCACGTGCCGTTCTCGCCGGACGTGACTGCCCGCGTGGCCCTGCAGCATGTGTTCTCGCTGGGTGACAACGGCAGCCTGACCTTTGGCGGCGATGTGTCGTATCGCAGTGACACCTGGTTGTCGGTGGACAACCGCAAGGTGCTGAGCCAGGACGCTTACACGTTGCTGGGCGCCTACGGCGTATGGGATTCGTCGCAGCTGACCTGGCAGGTACGTGCAGGCATTCGCAATCTCACCGACAAGCAGTACAAGACCGAAGGCCAGGAGTTCGCCAGCGTTGGCAACATCCAGACCGCGTACTACGGTCTGCCGCGCAACTGGTATGTGTCGGTGCGTTACAACTTCTGATGATGTAGCCGGTGACGGCTGGCTGATTGGTATGCAAGGCAGCCCTCTCCCGCGTTGCGGGGGAGGGCTTTTGCGTTTGTTGTTGGTGCTCTGGTTGTGGCTGCGGCGGCGGTTGCCGGAGCAGGTGCTGCTGCTTTGGCTTTTGGCGTTGGCTGTTGCTGTTGTTTTAAGCCCCTCTCCCGCCTGCGGGAGAGGGGTTGGGGTGAGGGCAGCTTCTGCTTTTGGCTTTCGAGCTCTGGCTTTTGATGAAAAAGCTAAAGAACAAACTCCTGGCGAAGCGCACCCTCACCCCAACCCCTCTCCCGGAGGGAGAGGGGCTTCAAGCAAAGGCCTTCAAGCTATGCGCTGCTTCATCCTTCGCTCTTAACTCCGTATCCTGCCAAAGAGCTTCCAGGAAACGCTTTCCATGTTGAGTCTGGTAACAGTGGCCTTGGCGGGTCTGGCCTGGCTGGCCTTGATGTTCGGCGTGGCCCTGTACGGCGAACGTCGGCCCACCGCGTTTGCCCGCCATTGGCGGCACATCTATGCGCTGTCACTGGCGGTGCACTGCACCTCATGGACCTTCTACGGCACCGTTACCCAGGCCGCGCGCCATGGTTGGCCGCTACCGCCGACCTTCGTCGGTGCGATCCTGTTCTATGCGCTGGCCATCGGCGTGATGATGCGGCTGGTGCGGCTGGCGCGCGAAACCAACGCGACCTCGCTGGCCGACCTGATCGCCGCTCGGCTGGGCCGCGATGCCTGGTTGGCGGCAACGGTGACGCTGGTGACCGTGCTCGGCTTGATTCCGTATATCGCACTGCAGTTGAAAGCGGTGGCGATGAGTTTCGGCATGATCACCTCGCGCGCGGTGGAGGCTGGGCAGGGCGGCTCGATCTGGCAGGACAGCGCCTTGTATGTTGCGCTGGCGATGGCCTTGTTCGCGATGTTGTTTGGCGCACGCCGCGCCGATGCCTCCGAGCATAACCGCGGGCTGGTGCTGGCAATGGCGGCCGAATCGGTATTCAAACTGGGTGCGATGCTGGCGCTGGGGGTATTTGTCTGGTTTGGATTGAAAGGTGTGCCTGCAGCACCCGTGGCGCCCGTCAGCACGCCTGAAGGCGGCTTCATCCCGCTGGTGATACTTGGCGGACTGGCGATGTTCCTGCTGCCGCATCAGTTCCATATTGGCGTGGTGGAATGCCGCGATCCTGCCGATGTGCGCACCTCACGCTGGTTGTTCCCCTTGTACCTGCTGCTGATCGCGCTGCCTATCTTGCCATTGGCACGCGCCGGTACGCTGCTGTTGGGCAACAGCGTGCCCTCCGACATGTATACGCTGGCGCTGCCGTTCGCCGCGGGCCACGAAGGGGTTGCCTTGTTCGCTTTCCTCGGTGGCCTGAGTGCGGCGACCGGCATGGTGGTGGTCAGTACGCTCACCCTGAGCCTGATGATCGGCAACCATTGGTTTGCGCCAGGTCTGGTGCGCAGCGCGTGGGCGCGCGCTGGCGGTGGTGACCATCGACGCGAGCTGGTGTGGCTGCGACGCGCAGGCATCTGCGTGATCATGCTGCTGGCCTGGGGCTATAGCCGCCTGATTGGCGGTGGTAATGTGCTGGCCGATATCGGTGCGGTGTCGTTCTCGGCGATGGCGACGCTGGTGCCGGTGCTGGCGTTCGCCATCTGGCGACCGCAGACGCCACCACGTGCCGCGATTGCTGGTGTGGTCGCCAGCTTTGCGACCTGGGCCTGGGTACTGTTGCTGCCATCGCTATTGGAAAGCGGTGGGCGTACACCGATGTGGCTGCAACAGGGGCCGTTCGGGTGGCAGTGGCTTGCCCCGCAAGGCCTGTTTGGCCTGACCGGCTGGACTCCGCTGGGCCGGGCAGTGGGAGCGAGTCTTTTCGTTGGCACAGCGGTGACCTTGCTGGCGATGGCATGGCGTCGCGATACGCCCGATCGCATCAGCCGCAATCTGGATGCCGATACCTTGCGCAATGCGGGGCGCCGCTTCCTGCCTGACGAGCGCGTGCAACAGCTGTTGGCAGACGCGCCGCGCAGCGGTGCGGTGCCAGCTTCGATCGAGGCCAGCATCGAGCGCGAGTTGTCGGCTGTGCTTGGTGCCGCCTCCGCACGTTTACTGCTGGATGCTGCACGTCGCGAAGGGAATGAGCTGGCGACGGTGGCAGCCATCGTCAGTGAGGCTTCGCAGGACCTGCGTTTCAGCCAGCAGGTGCTGCAGGCCGCCTTGCAGAACATGAGCCAGGGCATCAGCGTGATTGATCGCGAGCAACGGTTGGTGGCATGGAACCGCCCGTATGCGCGCATGTTTGGTTTTCCGGATGAGTTGCTGCAGGTGGGGCGGCCAATCATGGACCTGACCCGCTGGGCGCTGCAGGCGATGCCTGCGCGCGGTGGCGATGAGCGTGCGGTGGACCGGCGCCTGGCCTTCATGCGCGCCGGCACGCCGCATCTTACCGAGCGCGTGTTCCCCGATGGCAGCATCGTCGAGATTCGTGGCAATCCGATGCCGGGTGGTGGTTTTGTCGCCACCTTTACCGACGTCACCGAATTCCGCCGTAGCGAGCGCGAACTCAAGCGCAGCAACGAGACGCTGGAGCAACGCGTTGGCGAACGTACCGCTTTGCTGGAATCGGCCAAGCGTGAGGCCGAGCGGGCAAATGATGCCAAGAGCCGCTTTCTGGCCGCGGTGGGACATGACCTGTTGCAGCCGCTCCACGCTGCGCATCTGTTCACCGATACGCTGGCGCAACAGGTGGAGTCCAGCCAGCAGCAACAGGCGGTGGTGCAGATTCGTGGCGCCTTGGATTCGACCACCGATCTATTGACCGGCCTGTTCGACATGTCGCGGCTGGAAGCCGGTGGGCTGGTGCCGCAGCCGCGTGACCTGCCGTTGGCTGAAGTGCTGGACCCCTTGGTCTCGGAGTTCCGCGCACTGGCTACTGCGCGCGGGCTGGCGTTTCATTATGTGCCCACCGTTGCCTGGGTGAACAGTGATCCGCAGCTGCTGCGGCGGGTGCTGCAGAACTTCCTTGCCAATGCGGTGCGCTACACCAGTCAGGGCGGCGTGCTGTTGGGCGTACGCCGTGATGGCGGCCGCCTGCGGGTTGAGGTGCACGACACCGGCCCGGGTATTGCCAAGGAGGAACAGCAGCGCATATTCGAGGAGTTCCGGCGCGGCGAGGACAGCAGTGGGCAAGGACTTGGCCTCGGCCTGGCGATCGCCGATCGCATCGCAGGCCTGCTGCATGCACCACTGCGCCTGCGCAGTGAGAAAGGGCAGGGCACTGTCTTCTCGGTGTCGTTGCAACGCGTGAGCTCGCCGCAGATAGCGAATCAGCCGCGCACACGCAATGCGGCAACATCGGGCGGCGTGCCGGTATTGGTGGTTGATAACGATCCTGCTGCCTTGCGGGGATTGGCCGGCCTGCTGCGTGGTTGGGGCTATGAGGTGGCAGAGGCTTCGGGAGAAGCACAGGCAGTAGCGGCGTTGCAGCAGAGATCTGCGAGCCTGTGGTTGTTCGATTACAACCTGGACGATGGCGATACTGGCACTGCATTGCAGTTGCGGTTGGGCGAGCGCTTCGGCACGCGGCCTACTTTGATCCTCAGCGCCGATGACAGTCTGGCAACGCGGCGCGAAGTGCTGGAGCAGGGGCTCACGTTATTGCACAAGCCGGTGCGGCCGCTGGCATTGAAGTCGATTCTGGATCGACTGTTGGCGGCGGACGCCTTAAGACCGGGAGTTGGCAGCAAGGAATAGCTATCTTTCTCGACGAGCAGTGCTGTTACGAATTCCGGATATCGGCGCTCCCGCAATACGCCGCATGCAATGCCTGCATCACGCCCAATGCCGGGCTGTCAGCCAACGTGTAGTAGATGGTCTGTGCTTCGCGGCGGGTACTGACCAGCGCCGCTTCACGCATCACCGCCAGGTGTTGTGACAGCGCAGACATCGACAGACCAACCCGCGCCTGCAATTCACCCACCGAGGCTTCACCTTCCACCAGGCGGCACAGCACGCGCAGGCGCGCCGGATGGGCCAGCGACTTCAGCAGCTGCGCGGCCTGCTCGGCGTGCGCCTGCATTTGCTCCATATCCATGTCTGAAGCGCGCATCATGAGAGTTGAGGTTCGGGCTTGTGCTTTGGAAGGTACTAGTCTAATTTAGAAAAAGCTAAATTAAAAGGGAGGCACCCCATGAGCCAGCCGCAGCCTTCATCAACCCTGGTCGAACCGTTCTATGACAAGGACACAGGCACCTTCAGTTACGTGGCCTATGACCAGATCGGCGGCATGGCCGTCATCATCGATCCGGTGCTGGACTATGAGGCCGCTGGTGCGCGCATCAGCACCGCATCGGCTGACGCGCTGTTGGAGTTCGTGCGTGGCAAGCTGCTTACGGTGGCGTGGATTCTGGAAACCCATGCACACGCCGATCATCTCAGTGCTGCCGGCTATCTGGCTGATCAACTGCAAGTACCGGTGGCCATCGGGCGCGGCATCGTGCAGGTGCAGCAGCACTTCAAGACGGTGTTTGGCCTGGGCGATGAGTTCATTGCCGACGGCAGCCAGTTCGACCGACTGTTCGATGATGGCGATACCTTCAACGTAGGTGCCTTGAGTGCGCGGGTGATCGCGACGCCAGGACATACCGATGACAGCCTGACCTATGTGATCGGTGATGCCGCGTTCGTCGGTGACACGGTCTTTGCCAGCGACACCGGTACCGCGCGTTGTGACTTTCCTGGCGGCGACGCGCATCGCCTGTACGCTTCGATCCAGCGCATCCTGTCGCTGCCTGCCGATACCCGCATCTGCTTGTGCCACGACTATCCCGGTAACCGCCGTGAGGCGCAGGCGCAAACCTCGATCGATGAGCAGCGGCAGAACAACGTGCATTTGAAGGGGGGCACAGATGAAGCTGCGTTCGTGCAGATGCGCCAGCAGCGTGATGCGACCCTGCCGGTGCCGAAGCTGATCCTGCCCGCCTTGCAGGTGAATATCCGCGGCGGCCGTCTGCCAGAACCGGATGCCAATGGCGTGCGTTATCTGCGCTTGCCTTTGGATCAGATCGGAAAGCCGCAATGAACAGCTGGATGATGGCGCTGGCCGGTGGCGTGCTGATTGGTATCGCCGCCACCTTGCTGCTGTGGTTGACCGGCCGTATCGCTGGTATCAGCGGCATTCTTGGCGGTGTGTTGATGCCGCGTAGCGGCGAGGCGGCTTGGCGCGTGGCTTTCCTGGTTGGCCTGATTGGCGCCGGCGCCGCGTATCTGTGGCTGGTGCCGGGTGCGTATTCGCCGCGACAGGGATTCTCGCCGTTGTTGTTGGTGATGGCCGGCGTGTTGGTGGGTTTCGGGACGCGCATGGGCAACGGCTGTAGCAGTGGCCACGGTGTCTGCGGTCTGGGGCGCTTGTCGATGCGCTCGTTCGCCGCTGTGCTGACCTTCATGGCGACGGCGATAGTGACCACTTACATCATCAGGCACTTGGTATGAGTACTTCACGCATCACCTTGGCTGCGTTGGTTTCTGGCGCGCTGTTCGGGCTGGGGCTGGCAATGTCGGGCATGACTGACCCACAGCGTATCCTGGGTTTTCTGGATGTGTTTGGCGACTTCAATCCGGCGTTGCTGTTTGTGCTCGGCGGCGCGGTGACTACGACGATGCTGTTGTTCCGCTTTGTGCTGCGGCGGCCAACGCCCGTGTTTGCCGAGCATTTCCAGATATCGGATCTGCGCAGCATCGACCGACCTTTGCTGGTCGGTGCGGGCTTGTTCGGCATCGGCTGGGGATTGGCTGGCTATTGTCCGGGCCCGGCGCTGGTGGGCTTGGGTGTGCTGTCATCGGAGGCGTTGTGGTTTGTGCCGGCGATGGTGGCTGGCATGTTGCTGCACAAGCTGATCAGTAGGAACACCAGCTTGTAGGAGCGGCGTAAGCCGCGAAGCTGGCATCGGTTCCGATACCGAAATAAATGAAATCAGGAATGCGTGGGATTGGTTTGGCTGAAGCTGGGAGGTCTATCAGCTTCGCGGCTTACGCCGCTCCTACAAGGCTTCGGCCGGGATCACAGCGCCTGCCGTGCCGGGTCGCTCAATTCCAGCTCACGCAGCACCACGCTGGCCTGAGTGCGGTTGCGCACCCCCAGCCGCTCGAAGATGGCGGACAGATGTGCCTTGACCGTGCGTTCCTGCACATCCAGGCGGTCTGCGATCTGCTTGTTGAGCAGGCCTTCGGCGACCAGCGCCAATACCCGGAACTGCTGCGGTGACAGACTCGCCAACCGTGCCGCCAGTTCGCTGTCATGCGTAGACGATTGCGCGCGCGACACCGAGGCGCGCAGCGAAGCCGGCAACCACTGTTCGCAGGCCATCACGCTGCGGATCGCCTCGCGCAGCTCGTTCAAGCCGGAGCTTTTGGGCAGATAGCCTGCGGCACCGTGGTCGAGCGCACGCCGTACCACGCGTGGATCGTCATTGGCCGAGACCACAATCACCGCCACGCCAGGATGCTGGGCACGGATCGCGGCCAGACCGGCCAGACCATGATTGCCCGGCATGTGCAGGTCGAGCAGGATCAGGTCGGTATCCGGCGCTGCATCCAGTGCAGCCAGTACACCTTCCAGTGATTCGGCTTCGCGCACCGATAGATCGCTGACCGCCTCGCTGGCGGCCTGCCGCAGGGCGGCACGGAACAGGGGATGGTCGTCTGCAATCAACAGGCTGGGCATGGCGGTGCTAACAGGATGGAAGGAAGCGGGTGCCGGCTGCTCGGCAGCATGCACCCGGGGCAGTATGCCGTGGATTTCTGCCATTGCCCGCTTCCTCCTGTTTTTCCAGACTTACTGCGCGGTCCAGCCGCCGTCCATTGGCATTGCCGCGCCGGTCAGGTTGTGCGATTCGCGGCGGCACAGCCACACCACCATCGCGCCGATGTCTTCTGGCAACGACATGCGCAGGCTGGGCTGCTTCTCTTCCAGCAGGGCGCGCACGCCGTCGTCGCGGCTGCCGCCATTGCGGTGGGCCTGGATCTGCGGCTCGATCAACGGAGTTTCCACCCAGCCCGGGCACACACAGTTGACGGTGACGCCGCCACTGTCGCGGCTGCCGGCAGCGGCATATTCCAGCGCGGCCACCTTGCTCAGGCCGACGATGCCGAACTTACTGGCCACATAGGGGGCTTTGTTCTTGGAAGCAACCAGGCCGTGCACCGAGGCGATATTGACCACCCGGCCATAGCCGCGCTCGGCCATGCCCGGGAGTGCGTGCTGCATGGTGTGGAAGGCGGCGCTGAGGTTGATGGCGATAATGTCATCCCACTTCTGCGGCGGTTGTTCTGCCAACGGCGCGGCGTGCTGGATGCCGGCGCAGTTCACCAGGATGTCGATGTTGCCCCAGGCCTGCACGGCTTCAAGCATGTGCGCGATCTGGTCGGGTTTGCGCAGGTCGGCATCGAAGTGCTGCGACTCGCTGCCTGCATCGGTTACGCTCTTGAGTGCCGCCTCGATCTGCTCGGCGGTGCCGAGGCCATTGATGGCCACGCGCGCACCGGCGTTGGCCAAGGCCTGGGCGATGGCCAGGCCGATGCCGGAGGTACTGCCGGTCACCAGTGCGGTGCGGCCTTGCAGGAAGCGGTCCATGGGGAACTCCGATCTGTTGCTTTGGGGGATGGTGGAAACCTAGCAGCCGCCGCGCTAAAAACGTGTGGTACTTAAGTACGATGAGCCGGGTGCTGCGGCTCTGCTAGGGTGCGTCCATGAGCCAATCCCTACTGCGCGCCGCCTGCGGCCTATTCGTCGGACTGAGCCTGGCCTCCTGTGCCAGCGGCCCAGCAACCAAGTCCGTGGAGCCTTCCATGTTCAGCAACGAGCTCCGCAGCGAACACCGCGGCAGTGACGACCTGCTTACCGCCGGGCTCGGCCTGGCCGGCCTGCGCAGCATGGCGCCGCCGGCATTCGCCGACGCCAGTGCGCCGACCGTCGATGAGCTGCGTCGGCGGGCGATGTGGGGCAGCTGGCGCGGTATTGCCGACCTCGCTCCCGGCGGTGGCTACGGCGAATTGTTCGGAAGCCTGCAGAGCGTGCCCGGCCGGGAGTATTCGGCGTTCGCGCGCCTGCCCGGTGTCAAGCAGCCGCACCGCGTGCTGGCGCAGATTCCAGACAACTTCGATACCGGCAAGCGCTGCGTGCTGGTAGCACCGGCGTCGGGCTCGCGTGGCATCTATGGCGCCGTCTCGGTCGCCGCTGCCTGGGGTCTGCCCAAGGGCTGTGCCGTGGTCTATACCGACAAGGGCGCCGGTAGCGATTACTACGACCTCAACGCGCAGATCGGCGTGCGTGCCAACGGCACGGTCGGTGCACTGGGCGATGTAAGCGATCTGGCCTTCGTGCCGGATGCGCCGATCAATGCGTCAGGTGTTGCGTTCAAGCACGCACATTCCAAGGACAACCCGGAGGCCGATTGGGGCCGCCACGTGAAGCAGGCCGCCGAGTTCGCGTTGCTGGCGTTGGCAGAAGCCTATCCGCAGGCTGCGCCTTTCACCTTTGAGAACACCCGCATCATCGCCGTCGGCATTTCCAATGGCGGTGGCGCGGTGCTGCGTGCGGCTGAGCTGGAAGGCGATTGGCTGGACGCGGTGGTTGCTGGCGAGCCCAGCATCTATTCCAGCGGCCCGGGTGCGCGTGCGCTGTATGACTACAGCACCGAAGCGGCGTTGTTGATGCCGTGTGCGCAGCTGCACATGAGCAACCTGCCCCAGCCGCCGCTGACGGCTGCGTTGCAGGCTGGTGCAGCAGTGCGCTGCGCAACGTTGGTGGCCGAAGGCGTGATCAGCGGTGTGACCCCGGCTGCGCAGGCAAAATCGGCTTACGACCTGATGCTGAGCAAGGGCTGGACCGATGCGTCGCTGCGTGCGGGTGCCTTGTCTACCGGCTTTGATCTGTGGCGTGCGATCTCGGCGACCTATGCCTCGGCTTATGGCCGTTATGGTGTGGGCGAGCATCCCTGCGGCTTCAACTTTGCCGCACAGAATCCGGATTTCTCGCCGCGCGCCGCGACCGCAGTCGAACGGGCAGCATGGATCTCCGACGGCAGCGGTATTCCGCCGGGTGCTGGCGTTGGCCTGCTCGACAGCAAGGTCGCCTTGCCGGACCTGACCTATGCGGGCCTGAAATGCCTGCGCGGTTTGTGGGACGGGCAAGGAGAAGACGCCAAGCGTGTGCAGGCTGGCATCCAGGCCACGCATGCCGGATTGCCGCGCAAGGGTCTGCCGGTGATGGTGGTGCACGGTGCCGACGATGGCTTGATTCCGCCGGCTTTCAGCAGCGCGCCGTATGCGGCTGCAGCGAAGGCTGCCGGGCGCGAGGTGAGCTATTGGAAGGTGCAGAACGTGCAGCACTTCGATGGTTTCCTCGGCTTGCCGGATTACGGCTCGCGTTACCTGCCGCTGTTGCCGTATGTGTACGAGGCCTTGGATCGGGTGCAGGCGCGCCTGGACAAGGGCACGGCCTTGCCTGCCGATGCGGTGATTGCGACCACGCCGCGGGCGGGCAAGCCGTTGACGGCGGAGAACCTGGCGATGCCGAAGTAAGCAAAGCTTCTGCCCCCTCCCTTTTGCGCAGAAAAGGGAGGGCTGGGGAGGGGTGCTTTGAGCCCCCTCCCTTTGCCGTAGGTAAGGGGAGGGCTGGGGAGGGGTTGTTGTTGCTCTGCGCTGTTGGATCTGTGGCTTCGCGGCTCACGCCGCTCCCACAAAAGAAACAGCCACCCGCGCGCTGATGGCATCATTGCCTGATGCATACCTTGAACTCTCCTTCCCGCGTCATCCCGTCCGCCCTCTACCAGCGCGAGCGCTGGCGTAATGGTCTGGGTTGGACGCGCGAGATCCTGCGTCTGCCCGAGCAGGGCGATTGGCAGCTGCGTTTGTCGATCGCCGAGATCGAACAGGACGCGGCCTTCTCCGCGTTCCCCGGTGTCGAGCGTGAGCTGGTGCTGCTGCAGGGCGAAGGCCTGCGTCTGCGCTTTGCCGATGGCCGCTGCGAAACCCTGCTGCCGCCGTATCAGCGCCTGCGTTTTGCTGGCGAGGCGGAGCTGGTGGGTGAACTGGTCGATGGCGTGACCCAGGATTTCAACCTGATGTGGCGGCGTGAGGCGCTGCAAGCCGAGCTGCTGCATCGCCCCTTGGTTGGCAACATGCTGTTTTTCACCGAGCCGCAGGCGGCGTGGGCGATCCATCTATTGGCTGGGCAGGCCGAATTCGAGGGTGGTGTGCTGCCGGCAATGTCGGCGGGCGATACCGCGTGGTTGGCTGCCGGTGAAAGGCAGCGCTATACGCTTAGCGGCGGTGGGGAGTTGTTGGCGATAAAGGTAGCTCCGGCAGTTGTAGGAGCGGCGTAAGCCGCGAAGCCACAGAACCAACAGCGCAAGGCAACGGCAACCCCTCCCCAACCCTCCCCTTTGCTGCGCAAAAGGGAGGGGGCAGAGCTAGTAGACGTCGCGGCGGTAGCGGCCGGCTATACGCAAAGCTTGATGCGCATCTTCGCCAATCGTGTCGATGATGACCTTGTCCACCGCCGGGGCCATGCCCTGCAGGCTGCCGCAGACCAGGATGGTGGCGTCGTCGTCCAGCCATTGCCGCAGTACATCGCTGTGCGCGGCCAGTGCGTCCTGCACGTAATGGAAGTCGCCGTCATCGCGACTGAACACTGAATCCAGTCGCTCGATTTCGCCCTGGCGCTGCCATTGCTGCAGCTCTTCACCGAAATGGAAATCGTGGGCTGCGTTGCGTTCTCCAAACAACAGCCAGTTACGAGACGCGCCGGCATCGATGCGTGCACGCAGATGTGCGCGCAGGCCGGCAATGCCAGTGCCGTTGCCGATCAGGATCAGCGGGGCATCACCGCGCGGCGGATGGAAATTGCTGTTGCTGCGCAGGCGCAGATCAATGCTGTCGCCGATCTGCGTGTAGTCACACAGCCAACCACTGGCCAGGCCGGGCGTGCCGTCCGGGTGCAGTTGCCGGCGTAGCATCAGTTGCAGGCTGCCTTCGCCTGGCATCGAGGCAATCGAGTATTCGCGGTGTGGCAGTGGCTTGAGGCTGGCGGCAAGTGCATTGGCGTCGCGGCTATCGGCGCCGTCGGGTAGATAGGAGCGGGCCAGGACATCCGCCAGCGTGCGGCCGTCGGCCAGCACGGTGGCGGCATCGAAACGGTTTGCCTGCAGCCACTGCAGCACCGCAGCGGCAGACTGACGTGGGCCGATCTCGGCGATGTCGCCGGCCTGCCAGGTCGGCAGCGCTCCATCCGCGGGCTGCAGCTGCAGGTGGAAGACCTTGCCGCCGATGCTGCCTGGATTGAGGACTTCGCGCCCGCGCAGCAACCACGATTGATAGGCCGGTGCACTCCAGTCTGTTGCGTTGGCGGCTTCGCCACCCAGCTGGCCCAGCAACTGCTGCCAATGGCGCAGCGCATCGGCATCGGCGTTGTCCACTTCCACCGTGTCGAACAGTGGCTGTGCGCCGTGCGTGCGCAGCCACTCGTCGAGTTGATGGCCGAATGCGCAGTAGTGCTCATAGGTCTTGTCGCCGAGCGCAAGCACGGCGTACTGCAGCTGCGGTAGCTTCAAGGGCTGCGGCATCACCCGGCTCAGGAAGGCGAGTGCATGGTCGGGCGGATCGCCTTCGCCGGTGGTGGCGGCGATGAACAAGGCCTGGCGGCTGCTGCCGAGCAGGGCCGCATCGACCTGGTCGATGGCGCGCAGTCGGGTCTTGTGACCGGCGGCGCGCAGATGCGCGGCGGTGCGCTGTGCCAGCTGCTGGGCAAAGCCGGTCTGGCTGGACCAGACCACCAGAATCGGCGGTTCCTTGCTGTCGCCGCTGTCGTCATCGCGTTGGCGGGTGCACCACCACAATGCGAAGCAGGCCGCCGCATAGACCGCCAACGCTGCCAGCGCCATCCACCACTGCGGTGCCAGCGGCGCCGCCGGCCACCAGCTCTCGCCCAGATGCAGGCGCAGCAGCAACAGTGCGATCAGCAGCAGGCCCAGGCCGACGGCGAGATTGCCGAGCAGGGAGCGGGTGGAGCGGTTGGGATTCATTGCGTGCTGGCGTCCAGGTAACGCTGGAAGGCGGGCGTCATGGTTTCGATCAGGCCGTTGCTGCTGCGGGTGATGAAGCGTGCAGCCAAGTCGTGGTCGTTGGCAAAGGCCAGGCCTTCATCGGCACCCATCACCGTGAGCGCGGTGGCCCAGGCATCGGCACGCATGGCGTCGCGGGCGATCACGGTGACTGCTGCTGCGGCGCGGCTCACCGGGGCATGGCTGCGAGGGTCCAGGGTGTGGCTGTAGGAAACGCCATCGCGTTCGAACTGGTGCCAGCGGTCGCCGGAGGTGGCTACTGCCAGATCGTCGAGCGCGAGCACGCGCGGCGGGTAGTCGGCGTCGGCATCTTCGTCGGGCGCGGATTCGACCAGCACGCGCCAAGGCTGGCCGTCCGGCTTCAAGCCGTATCCATGCAGTTCACCGCCCACCTCAACCAAGGCAGCGGTGATGCCGATGCGGCGCAACCAGCGGCTGACCAGATCCACGCCGTAGCCTTTGGCGATGGCAGACAAGTCCAGTTGCAGGCCGCCGGACTGCAGCGCGCTTTGCGTTTGTGGATCGAGCTGCAGCTTGTGCCAGCCGCAGCCTGCGGCAACCTCGGCTAGGCGCGCGGGATCGGGCACGCCTTGTGCGGCCGCATCGGCGCCAAAGCCCCACAGTGCGACCAAGGGGCCGATGCTGGGATCGAACGCGCCTGCACTGCGTTCGGCGATGTCGCGCGCGGTGCTGAGCACGTTCCAGAAATCATCGGGCAGCACATGCCAGCTGCCGGCGGCGGCACGGTTATAGCGGCTGATGTCCGAGTCTGCTTCCCAGGTGCTCATCTGCGCGACCACGCGGTCGAGCTCGGCCTGGATGCCGGCATGCAGCGGGTGCAGGTCACGGCTGCGTGCAGCCACCAGCTTGACGCTCCAGCTGGTGCCCATGGTGTGGCCGCCAAGGGCGGCGATGTCGGAGTTGGAGGACATCGGTATCGGAAACTGTCTGGGTGCAGTTGGTCCCTTCTCCCGCAGGCGGGAGAAGGTGCCCCGAAGGGGCGGATGAGGGGAGCTTTTGCTTTTCTGGGTCTGCCGCGGCTTCAGGAGCCCGGCTTCGGCCTTGCCCTCACCCCAACCCCTCTCCCGCGGGCGGGAGAGGGGCTTTGAGCTTTACTGCGGCAGCACTTCCAGCGTGCCTACGTAGCTCAGGCGGCGGACGCTGGCCTGCGGGATCGAGGTCTTGTTGTCCTCGGTGCCGGTTTCCAGCCAATACATGCCGGCCTGCGGCCAGGTCACCGAGAACTCGCCGTTGGCGTCGGTGATGACCTTGATCTCTTCCTGGGCGTTGCGGTAGCGGGTGCCACCACGGGTGATCTCGACTTCCAGACCAGCGTGCGGCTTGCCGTCGACCAGCAACTTGAACTTGGCCTGCTCACCGGCGAACAGATCGTTCGGGTGGCCCAGGGCAACCAGCTCCATGCCCTTGCCGGTCGGCTGCAGCGCGGTGTTGTTCGGCTTGCCGTTGGTGACGAAGGTTTCGATGCGGCCGGCGGTCTCGGAGACCTTCAGGTCCTTGGCATCCTTCGGTACTTCGGTGGCGAAGGTGGCGGCGTTGCCGCGCCAGCGCTTGGGCTTGCCGTCTTCCTGCCAGTTGGCCGACAGGCCGGCATTGACGGTGGCCAGGCGGTAGGTGCCCTGCTGGGTCAGCTCGACGTCGAACACGCTACGGTACTTGCCGGTCGCCGCGTTCTGCGGCTGCACGCTGCTGCCGTCCGGTGCGGTGATCACCAGGTTGTCCAGGCGCAACGGCACATGGTTGAAGTAGAACAGGTCGTTGGACACGGCCGCGTCCACGGTGATCCACGGGTTGGTACCGGCAATCACGGTCTGCGACGGCTGCAGCCAGGCCTTGTGGGCGGCGGCGGAGAACGGCAGTACGGCGGCGATGGTGGCAGCAAGCAGGAGGGAACGCTTCATCGGTTGGCTCCGTTGGTAATGGGGATCAGGGCTTGACGGCGAGGGTGACGGTGCCGAGTTCGGAGGTGCCTTGGGCACGGCCGTTCTGCGCGGCACGGGCCGGCCAGGTGAAGGGAATCTTGACCAGCTCGCGGCCACCGACTTCACGCGCGGCTTCCACCACCAGCGAGTACTGGCCGGCGGGCAGGGCGCGCAGCTGGGGCTGGCGGTCGCTGAAGCTGAGCTGGTGCTTGCCGACCGGGCGGGTCGGGCCGGTCACGCCATCGACCGGCACCTGCAGGGTGCGGCCGCTCTTGCGCCACCACTGGCGCAGGTCCGGCAACCACTTGGTGCCATGGCCTTCGGCGGTGTCCTTGAGCTGGTACCAGACCGACAGGTTGGCGGCGACCTGCTGGTCGGCACCTTCGATCCACACCGCGACATACGGGCGGTGGTATTCGGCCACGTTGAGCTTGGGCACTTCGACGTTGACGTCGAGGCTGGCGGCGTAGGCGGCAGGAGCGGTGGCGATCAGGCCACTCAGGGCGATGGTCAGGGTGACGCGCATGGTGCGACTCCGGAGAGAAAGACGGTCAATGGATGAGGAGCAGGGCGATCAGCAACGGGATCAGCAAACCCAGGCCAACCAGCGGCCAGGTCATGCGCCGCTGCCGCGCATGCAGGTGCAACAGGAACAGGCCGGTGATGCAGAACACCAGGCAGGCCACCGCGAACACGTCGAGGAACCACCCCCAGCCCGGGCCCGCATTGCGGCCCTTGTGCAGGTCATTGAAGTACGAGACCCAACCGCGACGGGTTTTCTCAAACTCCACCGCACCGGTTTCGCGGTCGATGCTCAGCCAGGCATCGCTGCCGGGGCCGGGCATGGACAGATAGATTTCTTCCGGCGACCACTCGGCCTCACGGCTGCCGATGGACACGTCCAGGCGATTGGACAACCAATCCGCCACGCGCTCTGGCAGCGGCGCGTTGCCGTCTTCGCGCTCGCCCAATGCCTTGAGCACCGGAGCTGGCAATTCCAGTTGCAGGTTCTGCACCTGCGGCTTGGCTTCGATCTTGGACGCGTGGTTCAAGGTGATGCCGGTCAGAGAGAACAACAGCATGCCGATCAGGCAAACCGCCGAGCTGATCCAGTGCCACTGATGCAAGGTGCGCAACCAGAAACCACGGTTGGCTTGCTGTTGCACGGTGGTGGCGGTGCTGCGGTCTGCGGACACGGGGATCAGGGGTATTAAAGGAGGACGATTAGAGCACTAATGAGAATGATTCGCAATTTGTGTGGTGCTTTGCCCCCTCCCTTTGCCTTAGGCAAGGGGACGGCCGGGGAGGGGTAGCTTTTGATCTGGCTGTTGCTCGGGTTGTTTGCTTCAAGCCAGAAGCAAGATCAAAAGCTACCCCTCCCCAACCCTCCCCTTCACTGCGTGAAAGGGAGGGGGTGGTTCTGCTTGTGCTGGTAACGCATCAGGGCCTGCGGCGTTGACATGGGCAGAATCAATAGCGTGAAGCTACTCCTCCCCAGCCCTCCCCTTGCCTTCGGCAAAGGGAGGGGGCAGAGCTACACCAATCAGAACTTCGCGTTGAGCGACAGCCAGTAGCTGCGGCGCTGTTCCTTCACTGCGTAGTCGTCGACGCAGCTGTACTCGCTGGGCGAGGTCAGCACGCAGGACTGCGAGACGAAGTCCTTGTCGAACAGGTTGTTGACGCGTGCGTTGACGGTCAGCCACTCGTTGAGCTTCCAGCTGCCACCCAGATGGAAGGTGGTGTAGTCCTCGTAGTAACGCACGGTCGAGCTGGTGACGCCGCCCACGTTGGACAGCAGCGTGTCGCGGTAGCGGTCGTAGCGGCCTTCGCCGATCAGGCTGAGGCTGATGGCGTCGTTGAGCTGCCAGTTCAGGCTGGCATTGGCCATGTGCTTGGCCGGGTTGCCAGCGATCGGCTGGCCCTTGGTGGCGCCGCTGGTCTGCTCGCTCTTGGTGTAGGTGTAGTTGCCGCGCAGCTGCAGGTTGTCCAGCAGGTCAACATGGCTGGCCAGTTCAACGCCGCGGGTCTCGGCCTTGTCCAGGTTCACGCTCTGGCTGAAAACGCTGTACCCAAGCGCCGCCCAGCCCGGGCCCACGTCAATGCAGTAGCCGCTGTTGGCCGGTGCCACTTCGCAGTTGGCGAAGCTGCCGCCGGTGGCGATCTTGTCGTCGAAGCGGTTGAGGAAGGCAGTGGCGTTGAAGCCCCAACGGCCGCCGTCGTAATACGTGGCGATTTCATAGTTGGTGCTGGTTTCCGGCTTCAAGTGCGGGGAGCCGACAAACGGGATCACGCCCTGGCCACCGAATCCGGTGACACCCGGGAACAGCTGGTCCGGACGCGGGGTCTTGTAGCCGGTGCTGATGCCACCCTTGACGGTCCAGGCATCGCTGGCATTCCACACCAGGTAGGCGCGCGGGCTGACATGGCTGCCGAAGATGTTGTGGTGGTCATAGCGCAGGCCGAGCGTGGCGGTGAGCGCGTCGGTCAAGGCCCAGTTGTCCTCGGCGAACACCGACCAGGTGCGGTGCTTCTGCTTGACGTTGTCGCGGTAGCCGTTGCCGTCCATGCCGAACACGCCATCGGTCATGTCGGTGTTGTTGTACTGGCCACCGACAGTGACCTTGTGCGCGCCGAAGCTCAGGTCGAGCATGGTGTCCAGCACCATCGCGTCCAGTTCCATGGTGCGCAGCGGGCGCGGCAGGAAGGCCTGCAGGCGTGCGCGCTCGGCGTCATTGAGCACCGACAGGTTGCCGCTGGCCATATTGCAGTTGGCGGCCTGGCCGCGACGACGGCAGACATCGTTCCACAGGGTCTGCAGGTCGGCGCGCTCGTCCAGGGTCAACGGCAACGAACGGCCCAGGTTGTTGCTCTGGGTGCGCGACAGGCTGGTCTGCCACGTGCCGAAGTCGTAGCGGCCCTGATGGGTCAGCGCCAGCTGGTCCAGCTCATAGCGCTGGTAAGCGGTATAGCCCACGCGCGGCTGCACCACGCGGCGGGTGGTGGTGCCACCGCTGCCGTTGGGGATGGTGGCCACGCCGCTGCGCCACAAGCTCGCGGCGCTGTCCAGGGTGCCGGTCTGGCCCTTGCTGTTGTCGTACTTCTGGCGCGAGACGTCGTAGTCCAACCACAGGTCGTGGTTGTCACTGGCCTTGAAGTTCAGGCGGATGCCGCTGTTCCAGTTGGTGTTGGCCACGGCCTTGCCGCCGCCGCCAAAGCCGAGTGCGCGTTCCCACTGGCTGCCATCGGGCAGCGGCAGCGAATCCCATTCCGGGCTCGATTCGTCGATGTCGTACCAGCTGCCGCGCACGCTCATGCCGAGGCGGTCCTTGATCAGCGGGCCGCTCAGGTAGACGTCGGTGGTACGTGCATCGCCGAACGCATCTTCCTGCTGCACGGTGAAGCCCTGCGTCACCGAGCCGTGCCATTCGCTCTGGTTGCGACGGGTAATGATGTTGATCACGCCGCCCATGGCGTCGGCGCCGTACAGGGTCGACATCGGCCCGCGGACCACTTCGATACGTTCGATGGCGTCCAACGGCGGCATGTAGGCGAACTGGCCACCTCCGAAGTTGTTCGGGTACAGGTTGCCGACGTTGCTCTGGCGGCGGCCGTCAATCAACACCAGCGTGTACTCGGACGGCATGCCGCGCATCGAGATGGTGGCGCGACCGTTCTTGTCGGTGGTTTCCATGCCGACGTCGATGCCTTCCACGTCACGCAATGCGTCGACCAGGCTGGTGTAAGGACGCAGTGCCAGTTCCTCGCGGCTGACCACGCTGATGCTGGCCGGCGCGTCGGTGATCTTCTGCTCGAAGCCGCTGGCGGTGACGACCACCTTGTCCAACGTGGTCGGCGCGCCGCTGCCGTTGGCATGGGCGCTGGCGCTGATGGCGCCGAGCACGGCGAGGCTGAGCAGTTGGCGGGAAACGGACACGCGGTGACGCTGGCGCAGGGCCATGGGAATACCTCGATCAAGGAATGCAGGTTGCAGCCGTCATCACCGCAGGCGCTCACGCGTGCAGGGACGAGCTGGGAAGAAGAGAGGGGTGAAGCGGAAACGACTTGGTGCGGAGCTTCAGCTCAGCGGAGGCGCTTGCCCACGCTGTTGGCGCGGGCTGGCCAGTGCATGGGCAATGATCGGCGTGGATGCCGGGATGACCGTGCGGATGGGGGCAGCGTCGTCCGCTGCAGACAGCAGCTGCTGCACATCGGGCTGGGGCTGGACTGCGCGTGGTGCGCGCAGCTGAGCGACACGGCGCAGCTTGGCCGGGCTTTCTTCTTCCAGGTGGCGTTCGCCGCCTGGACGTTCTTCGGACGGCGTAGAGACGTGGCCGTTCTGAGCCAGGCCGAGCCGGGAGAACTGGGTGCCACTCTGGCAAAGCGCAGCCAGCAGCGACAACAGCAGCAACATGCACAAAGCCAGCGGACGCAGGCTGACAGCGCCGGAAACGGCGTTGTTCTGTGCGTGCTGGCGCTGTGGTTGTTGCATGCGTATCTCCCGATTGCGGACGCGGCGAGATGGGCCGACGTTCGCGGTGCGGCATTGTAGATACGATTCGTTAACTTTTGCAAATGAGAATTGCTATCAATTTGACGTTTATCAAGCCGTTCCTGCCATGCGCTTCACCGCGGGAACTGCGGTGGCTCAGGTAAGTGCAGTTCTGTAGCCCGGGTAAGCGCAGCGCACCCGGGAGCACTTTCAGGCTTCCGCCAAGCGCCCCAGGTGCGCTGCGCTTACCCGGGCTACGGTCTTGTTGCCGCTTCGCGTTGAGGCCGGGGCGAAGGAGTTCAGGTCTCAGCCCATTGCCGCAGCAGGTTGTGGTAGATCCCGGTCAGGCTCACCAGTGAAGGGTGCTGTGGGTAGTCCTGGGTCAGCTGCTGGATGGAGGTGTCCATTTCCCACAGCAGGCGTCGGTGGGCCTCGTCACGGATCATGCTCTGCACCCAGAAGAACGAGGCCAGGCGCGCGCCGCGCGTCACCGGCTGCACCTTGTGCAGGCTGCTGGACGGGTACACCACCAGGTCACCGGCCGGCAGCTTCACTTCGTGCTCGCCGTAGGTGTCGGCGATGATCAGCTCGCCGCCTTCGTACTCTTCCGGCTCGCACAGGAACAGGGTGCAGGACACATCCGAGCGCAGTTGCTCACCCTGGCCCAGGTTCATCACCGAACCATCGACATGGAAACCGTAGGTGCCGCCGCCGCTGTAACGGTTGAAGCGCGGTGGCAGGTATTTCAACGGTAGCGTTGCGCTGAAGAAGGAGGGATTGCTGGCCAGTGCCAGCAGCACGGTCTCGCCGAGTTCGCGGCGCAGAGGGGAGTTCTCCGGCAGCTGCTCGTTGCGCTTGGCGTGGGTGCCGAGATGGCCCACGGTCTCGCGACCGTCGGTCCAGTCGGCCGCATCGAGTTTCTGACGGAACCGGGCGACTTGTTCCGGGCTGAGTACGTTGGGGATATGCAGCAGCATGGGAGTTCCTCAGGGCCTGGCTCAGGCGACCAGTGCACGGATCTGCGGATGGGGAGAGGCGGCCAGTTCCGGCACGATATGCGCCATGAAGGCTGGACTGCCGTTGGCAAGTGCCAGCCGTAGCCAATGCACCGCCTGTTCGATCTGGCCCTGCTGCAGCAGGATGGAGGCGAGGTTGGCCTGGCCGCGGAAATCACCGGCTTCGGCCGAACGCTGATACCAGGCCAGTGCCGCCTGCGGATCGCGTTCGATATCCAGCCCGTCTTCCAGATGCCGTGCCAGCAGGTTCATCGATTTGGCATGGCCCATGTGGGCGGCCTGGGTGTAGAGCGCCAGCGCCTTGGCCCGGTCCTGCGGCACGCCGCGCCCGGTGGCAAGCAGGTTGGCATGGTTGTACATGCCCCAGTCCAGGCCGGCTTCGGCAGCATTGCGGTACCAGACCGCAGCCAGCGTCGCGTCAGGTGCACAGCCCTGGCCCAGCTCATGGCAGCGGCCGAGCATGTTCATGGCCAGTGCGCTGCCGTTGTTGGCGGCGGTTTCGTACCAGAGCAGGGCGGCCTGTTCATCGCGCGCCACGCCTTTGCCTTCGATGTAGAGCTGGGCCAGCAGCAGTTGTGCATCCAGCTGGCCGCTTAGCGCAGCCCCACGGATCTGTGCGAACGTGCCTTGTGGGTCGTTCCGCAGTTGCCGTGCCAATGCATCGGCATCGCTTGGAAGGGGGTTGGACATGGTCCTGCCTGTGACCGACGTTGATCGGCGTTTGATTGCTGATGGTAGCCATTGCTGGGGACTGCCGTCGCCTGCCACGGCAGCGACGAAAAGCACAACGGCGGCAGGTTCGCACCTGCCGCCGTTGCTGGTCATGCCTGGATCAGAACTTGACGTTCAGTGCCAGCGTGGCTGCGCGGCCCGGGGCGATGCTCGCGTAATGCGAGGCATAGGCCTTGGTGAAGTAGACCTTGTCGGTCAGGTTCTGCACGTTCAACTGCAGGCTGATGTTGTCCTGGATGGCGTAACCGATCATGGCGTCCCAACGGGTGTAGCTCGGGATCCACTTGGTGTTAGCCGCGTCGCCGTACTGCTTGTCGACGTAGCTGGCGCCACCGCCGATGGTCAGGCCGAACGGCAGCACATAGGTGGTCCACAAGGTCGCGGCGTGCTTCGGGGTGTTCGGGAACACATTGCCGTTGTTCGGCGAGACGATGTACTTGCCTGCCGGGCAAGGCTGGCCGCGCGGCACGGTGACGCCGCAGACGAAACCGTTGTCCTTCAATTCCGAGTCCATGTAGGTGTAGCCGGCAGAGACATTCCAGCTGTCGGTGATCTGGCCGGTGACGCCCAGCTCCAGGCCATTGATCGCCTTCTTGCCTGCGTTCTCGGTGTTGCCGGAGTCAACCGTGACACGAGCGTTGCTCATCTCGGTGTGGAAGATGGCAGCGGTCAGGTTCAGGCGCTTGTCGAGCAGGTCCCACTTGGTGCCCAGTTCGTAGTTCTTGGTTTCCTGCGGCTTCAGGTTCTGGATGGCGGCGCTGATCGAGTCATTGCCTTCACCGCTGTCCATGCCCGGCGGGGTCGAGGAGGTGCCGTAGGACAGGTAGATGCTGCCATTGGCGGTCGGCTTGAATACCACGCCAGCCTGGTAGTTCAGGAAGCCGTCGCTGTTGCGCAGCACGGTCGGAGCACTGTTGACGATCGGGGTGACCTGCTCGGTGTCGTAGTCATCCCAGCGCAGGCCGAGGTTGACCAGCCACTTTTCGCTGAACTCGATGGTGTCGAACGCATACACCGACTTGGTCTTGGTGGTCTGCTCGATATCCAGGGCCTTGTTGCTGCGGGTCACCGGGTGGGTGGCCGCCCAAGGATCCTTCGGGTTCGGGTTGTAGAAATCGGTGCAGTTGTAGCCGGTCGCCGCGCCGGTGGTCTTGCAGACCTGGTTGTTGCCGATCGGGTTGTTGGTGCCGGCGCCGCCGATCACGTAGCTGCCCTTGCTGCTCTTTTCTTCGCTGTACTCAACACCGGCGCTGTAGCTGTGCTTCAGGCCACCGGTCTGGAACGCACCGGTCAGGCTCAGCTGGTCGGCGAAGGTCTTGGTGTCGATCGCACGGTTGTTGGTACGACGCCACAAGGTGCCGTACAGGTTCGGATTGTTCTTGCTGTCATCCGGCTGGGTCCACAGGTAGTCATTGCTGGTGTTGCCCAGGCGCGCGATGTTGCGCAGCTTGTGTTCACCGAACGAGTAGCTGGCGTCCAGGGTGCTGATGTCGGCACGGGTGCGCTGGAAGTCACGGTCGATCAGACCGTAGTAGTTGTTGCGGTTCGGAACCAGCGGTGCGCCAACGGTGGTCTTGGTCGCCGGGTCACCGTACGGGAAGCCGCCTGCGTCGGGCAGGTCGTCGGTTTCCAGGTGGTAGTGGCTGGCGATCAGCTGCAGCGGGCCGTTCAGGCCGAAGGCGATGGAGGGTGCGATACCCCAGCGGCTGACATTGGCGGCATCACGGCCGGCGATGTCGGATTCGTGCTTGAGCAGGTTCAAACGTGCGGCGATGCCATCGCCCAGCACGTAGTTGGCATCGAAGGTGCCGCGCGCATAGCTGTCGGTACCGATGCCCATGCTGGCGCTGGTTTCGTTCTTCAGCTTCGGGGTCTTGCTGACCAGGTTGATGCTGCCGCCGCCGGAATCACGGCCGCCGTAGGCCGAGCTCGGGCCCTTGACCACTTCCAGCTGCTCCAGGTCGAACACTTCGCGGGTCTGCGTACCGACGTCGCGCAGGCCATCGACGAACATGTTGCTCTGGCCATCGAAGCCGCGCAGGAACGGACGGTCGCCGGTGGAGTTGCCGCCTTCGCCGGCACCGAAGGTGATGCCCGGAACCATACGCAATGCGTCGACCAGGTTGGTCGCGCCGATTTCCTGGATGGTCTTCTCGGTGACCACGGCCACCGACTTCGGCGTATCCAGCAGTTCAGCGGTGAACTTCGGCGAGGACGGCGCGAACCAGCTGCCGCGTACCTGTACCTGGTCCAGATCGGTGGCCTTGTTCTTGGCCGAGTCGGCGTCACCTTCGGCAGCGAAGGCGGTCAGCGGCGAGAAGCCGGCGGCCAGGGTGGCGGTAGCGAGCATGGTAGCGCGCGGAGCGTACTTGCGGGTCTTGATGTGGGTCATGGACGGGTATATCCGGGAGAAAAAGGAACAGGTTTGCCTGGCGGGCCGATGGCACCGCGGGCGGAAGTGAAAAGCGGAGGTATCGAAGGCGACGCGCGCTGAACGCGCAAGGTCGCCTGATGCTGCTTAGGCGGCGTGGGTACGCGGCGGGGCGTGGCCGGGATTGAGCAGCAGATAAGGTGCCAGCGGATAGCGCTGGGCACGTTCAACCGCGTGCTGCAGCAGTGTGTCGCTGGCGGCAGTCAGAAATACGTGGCTGGGTGTAACTGGAACAAGCTGGACCGGGCTGGACAGCATCGGTGCAGGGCGCTGCTTGCTGACGCGCGAGGTCTCACCGCCGGATTCGCTTATCGCCGTCATCTGCAGTGGTTGCTGCGGATGGCCGGGCTCAGGCGAAACCAGAATCTGCTGGAAACCTTCCATCGCTACCGGGACGGTAACCACGGCCTTGGCCTGGAGCGCGACGGCCCAGACCAGCAACATGCCGAACACCAGCATCAACCAAGGCAGGCGCCGCCGCACGGTGGCGGCAGTCAGCTTTTGAGCCTTGGCGGACGGGGAGTGCATGGGGGAAAGACGCGGGCCGTTAATTTCGCGTTATCGCGATAGATGCGCATCTTATTGAGAATTGTTTGCGTTTGCAATGCTGATGTGCCTAGGACAGCCGTGCCTTTCATGGGTACAGGTCCTCATCCGGGGGCGGTGTGGGGGTATATAGCTGTTGGCAGTCAGCCTATCGATGACAGGATTGTCAGATTTGGCTGTGCAGCGAACCGTCGCGGCGGATGCGGCTGGCGTGTTGTGCTGGAACTGGCAGAGGGGGAGCCGCTGCCGCAGCTCCCATGAAAGCGGTCTGGCTCAGTCGCGGTCGTCGCGGGACCAGATGCCGCCGTGTTCGCGCTTGACCGGGAACTTCGGCACAGCCGTATAGGCCGGGGCGCACAGGGCACGGCCGTCGCGGATGTCGAAGCGGGCACCGTGCAGGATGCATTCGATGCTGCCTTCGTCCGGGTCCAAGGTGCCGGAGGACAGCTCGAACTCCTCGTGCGTGCACTGGTCTTCCAGCGCATACAACTCGCCGTCCAGGTTGAATACGACGATCGGTGAGCCGGTGACTTCGTCGAAGCCGGTCTTCAGTTCGCCCGGCAGCAGTTCTTCGCTGGCACAGATGAAGGTCCAGGTCTCGCTCATGCGGCGGCCCCGAGCAGCTTTTCCAGGATCTCGAACTGCAGGTCATCGCGTTTGGGGATGCCGAAGCGTTCATCGCCATACGGGAACGGCTTTTTGATGCCGGTGCGCACGTAGCCGCGGCGTTCGTAGAACGCAATCAGTTCATCGCGGCAGTCGATCACCGTCATCTGCATGCTCGGCAGCTGCCATTGCTCGGCCACGTGCTGTTCCGCGCGCTGCATCAACTGCTTGCCGATGCCACCGCCTTGGGCAGTAGGGCTGACCGAGAACATGCCGAAGTAGCCGTGGCCGTTCTCGTCGGCAACGTGGCAGCAGGCCTGCAACTGGCCATCCTGTTCAGCAAGCAGGATCACGCTGCGCGGGCGGTCGAGATCGCCCTGGATGCCGGCCGCGTCGATGCGCTGGCCATCGAGGATGTCGGCTTCGGTGGTCCAGCCGACGCGCGAGGCGTCGCCACGGTAGGCAGAGGTGACCAGGTCGATCAGGGCCGGGATGTCGGCGGCGGTGGCGGTGCGGAAGGTAAGTGCGTCCATGCCCACATTCTAGTCCCGGCGTCTGCAGTCGAACAGTTCAGCCGCTTCTGCCGGGGGCTGAAACTACTGTCTGGTGGACTGGTCCAGGAACTCGCCAACGCGCTTCCACAACGCTGTGCGGTTGGCCGGGTCGACCACCCCATGGCCTTCCTCATCAAAATACAGTTCGACCGGTGGACGCCCGGCCAGGCGCAACATGCGTGAAATGCGCCGGCTGTGCTCGAAGTCCACGCGTTGGTCCTCCCTGCCATGGGCAAGCATCACCGGAATGGACAGCTCGGTATAGCGATAGAGTGGGGAGGTGTCGCGAATCACGGCGGCATCCTCGTTCGGGTTGCCCATCATTTTCTCGGCCAATTGCCGGCCCTTCTCACTGCGTGCGGTATCACTGGCGGTGAAGAACAACGCGCGGTCGCTGATGCCCGCGATGGAAACCGCACAACGGAAACGCTGCGGCCAACGGACGGCGGAGACCAACGCCGAGTAACCGCCGTAGCTGCTGCCGACCACGCACATCCGTGAGGCATCAAGCGGGTAGCTGGCCAGCGCAAGATTGATTGCCGCATCGATGTCGTCTTCGATGCGCGTGCCGTAGTTGCGGTGCCCCGCTTCACGGAAGGCGCGTCCATAGCCTTCCGAGCCACGGAAGTTGACGCGCAGCACGGCATAGCCGCGGGAGGCGAGGAACTGAACTTCAGGATCGAAGTGCAGGCTGTCGGCAACGCCGATTGGGCCGCCATGGGGCAGAACTACCAGCGGGCGCGGCTGTTGCCCTGGCGGCAGGGTAAGGAACGCCTCTACGTCCAGGCCATCGGTGGATTTGAATTTCAGTACCTGGGTGGGCGCGAAAGTACGATCCGCCAACCATGGGTAGGATTGCGCCAGCAATGAGGCGCGGTTCTGGCGCGTGTCCAAGTGGTATAGCTGTGAAGGTGCGTCGGCACCGTCGACCTCCACGACCATGCTGCTGCCGTCGCGGCTGCGCCCGACCAGTTGCACGGCCTGGCCCGGGAAAGCGTTGCCCAGTTGCCTGCCAATGCGGGCATCGTTGTCCTGGAAATAATCCGAGAGCAATTGGCCATCACGATAGAACTCAACGCCGATGGGGTTGCGCTTGTCGTCGAAGATCGCCGCTTGCACGTCGGTGCCCTGCTGCGAATACAGGGTGCGTGTGATCGAACGTGTTGCCACGTCATACTCGACAAGATCCCGCTGGCTGCGCTTCTCGTCGGTCAGCGCGTAGATCTTGCTGGCATCCGCGGAGATCGCGATCGGGTCGAAGTCGAGCTCGTCCGACAGCACCATGACATCGCGGAATCCATCTGCTTGGCGCTGTACCAGCACATAGTCTTCGCCGCGCTGGACAATGCCCAGACGCAGCTCGCCGGCGCCATCGGCAAACCACCAGGTGTCATCGTTGATGCCTGTGTTCAGGCGGGTGCGCATCAGCGGGCGGAAGTCCTCGACGGCTATCTGGCTGGCGGCATGGAGTGGGTGGACCATCAACCTGCCATCGCGCGCCCTGCTTGCGAACAGGATGTAGCCGGGCTTGCCGGGCAACAGATCCAATACCTTGCCTTCGCCAGGAACCATATAGCTGGCATAGCGTGGCTTGCCGTCGGCAGCGGTAGTGATATGCAGCACGGAGACCCGGTTCAAGCCGTTGGACAGGCGCACCGAGGTCAGCAGTGTTTCATCGTCGGCCCAGCGGAATGAGGCCAGCGGCATGTCGCTGCTTCCCAGCCGGGTCTGAATGCTGGACTTGAGGTCGATGATGTCCACCGCCCAATGCTTGTCGTCCTGGCGCACCTGCATGGCGAACAAGGTGCCTGCAGGGTTGAGGCTGGAGGCCAGTATCTGTGGGTCCTGCCAATAGGGGTCAATCGCAGGCTTGTCCTTGTCCTTGTCCGTTGCGTGCTTCTTGGCTGCCACTGCCGTCTCGACCTCGGCCGGGAAGGTCCTGGCTCCAGCCTGTTCCTTGTAAAAGGCCGGGAACGGGTCCGAGTAGTGACCGGCATAGGTGAAAGCAAAGCGTGCATACAACGCAGGATGGGTGCGCTGCAGCCAGTCCATTGCTGCCAGGCTGCGGTTGGAGCGATGAACGTCGGCACGCCACATCGAAGTGGGACGGAACACCAGGTCGCCCGGATAAACAATGGTGCCGGCATCGACCTGGAACGCCAGCTCTTCTTCATCCTTGAGCAGGTAGCGGAAGCCATTGAAGGGCTGCAGCTCACGCCACACATAGCGTCCAGCGCTGGCGACATAAAGACGGTAGTTGTGGCCGGCCTGCAGGCGCGACATGACACCATCGCCCCAAACTTTGCCATCGCGATTCAGGCGAACCGAATCCAGCTCGATATTGGTGTCCACGGCGGCCAGAATCAGTGCCTCACCAGGTTTGAGCACGGGGATTTCGCCGGGTTTCACTGGATCAATAGCGGCCCAGCTGGCCGCGGGCCAGCACAGGCAGGCGAGTAGCAGCCAAAGGCCAGCTCGTGACAATGACAAGGTGCGTCCGTGCTTCATTCCAACCCCCGTTTTCGGCTTGCAAGGCTGGCATGGCATGCAGCTGGAGACAAGTGTTGCCGGGAGGTCTGCTTGAGCCAGAGATGTGCTCCCTACGTGTCGGCAAAAGGGATGAAGAAGGTCTGTTTGCATGCCACTGGCGTGAGACCTGATTGAAGGGATTTGGGAAGAGCAGAGCTTTTGGAGGTTGGACTTTCGGTTTCGCGGCGTATGCCATTCCACCAGCGCAAGGCTGGTTGTAGTGCCGAGCCATGCTCGGCAGAGGTATCACCGATGGAAAGGATGCAATGCAACGGCCGCTCTACGAGCTTCGCGGCTTACGCCGCTCCCACAAATGCGGGCTTCGCGGGGGCCCCTCAGCGGATGAAGAACTCCACCGGGAACGACAGTTCCAGCGGCGCCTTGCGTGCTTCCGGCACCGCCGGCAATGGCGCGGCGCGGCGGAAGGTATCCAATGCGGCCTGGTCGAGCATGGCCGAACCGGAGGTCTGCTCCAACGCCAACGACAGCACCGAGCCATCGCGGGCAAGGCTGACGCGGATGTGGGCGACGCCTTGTTCACGGCGCGCGCGCGCCGCATTTGGATAGCGGCGATGCCGCTCCAGCTTTGCCATCACGCGGCCTTCCCAGCTGTCCTTGCCGGGGTTTGCTGCGCTTGGCCCGGGTGGCAGCGGCGGGGTCAGCGGTGCGGCTGCGACCGAAGCTTCCTGTTGTTGCGGGGCCAACGCCTGCTGCACCGGTTGTGGTGGCGCGGGCGGTGGAACCACCCAGTTGGCGTCGGCGCGCGGTGGCGACAGCGGCAGCGGGCGCGGCGGTTCCGGCTTCTGTTTCTCCGCCGAGGCCGCAGCGGAAGGTGTTGGCGCGACGATCTCCTCCAGCGGCTGTTCCGGTGCGCGCGGGGGCAGCATCACCAGTTGCGTGCGTTCGGCCGGCTCCATGAAAGGGGGATCGATTGATGGCGCGCGACTCCACAGCAGCAGCGCGAACAGACCGATGTGCAGCAGCACGGTGACGGTTGCAGCGATCGAGCGGATACCGTGCTCTTCCGATTCCGGGGACGGGACGTAGGCCACGCCACGCGGCAGCGGCCGGTTCAGCAGATACAGCGCACAGCCGCCCATGCCGATCGCAACCGCCAGCCACAGCAGCAGCGACGGATGCGCGAAGTACCAGAACATCGCAAAACCCAGCGCCATGCCGCCGCAGGCAAATGCTTTGGCACGCTTGGACATCGCGCCCTGTTCGCGCCACAGCCGCAAAGGCGGGCCGAACTGCGGGTGCTGCAGCAGCCAGCGCTCGAAGCGCGGCGAGGAGCGGCCGAAGCAGGCGGCGGCCAGGATCATGAAAATGGTGGTGGGCATCACCGGCAGCAAAGCGCCGATGATGCCCAATGCCACCATCAACATGCCCAGCAGCAGATAGCCCACGCGCACGGCGCGGTTGCGCCGTGGCAGGGCTGGAGCGGTGCTCAGTGTTGCTTCCATCTCAGTCGGCAAAAGCCTGCTCGACATAACCATGCACACGCTGGAACGCCTGCGTGGCACCGGCCACCATGCGCTGCTCCTGCTCGGCATCCAGCGCGTTGCCATCCAGTGCTTCGGTGAAGCGCCGCCAATGACGCGCGCGGCCGTCCGGATGCCCGGCCAGGTGGCGGGGACCGTGATTGGCATCCAGGCCGATCTTCGCTGCCAGCTTGAACAGGATGGCAGCGCCGAGATTCGAGCCTTCGACGACGTACAGCCAACCCAGCGCGGTGGCCGGGTCGATGTCGCTGTGCAAGGCTGCATGATCATCGGCGGGCAGGGCTTCACCCAGATCGAGCAGGTCCTGCTGCAGTTCCTGCAAGCGCTGGCGCTCGGCCAGATCCGGCAACAGGCCCTGCAGCGCCGGCAGCGAATACAGCACTGCCAGGTCGCGATGGAAACGGTATTGCACGCGCAGGAAGCGCCGGTAGTTCTCAAGCGAGGCGAAGGGTTCGCCGCGCATGATGCGTTGGTCAAGACGATCATGCGTGCCGTGGGTGGCGGCCTTCAAGCGTTGACTGCGGCTGATTTCCAGCAGCATTGGGGAAGCGGACATATACGGTTCCTCAGAAGTTGACGGTGAAGCCCATGCGCACGGTGCGACCCGGCGAGGCCATCAGGCCCAGCGTCATCGCGTCCATGTAGTAGCGGTCGGTAAGGTTGTCCACGCTCAGGTCCAGCGCGACGTGGTCGTTGATGCGGTAGTTGGCGAACAGATCGACCAGCACGTAGGAGCCCCAATCCACCACCGGGATGATGTTGCTGGCACGTGGCAGCGTCGGGCGGTTGCCGGTGTAGCTGATCCGGCCACCGGCGGTCAGCCGCTGGTCCAGCTGATGCGTGCCCAGCGTCAGCGCACCGGAGGCGCGCGGCGGGACGTGGTTGCTGGCATAGCTGTCGGTGACGCCGCCCGGATGGCAGGGCTCTGACTTGGTCGGATAGGCGCGGTCGCTGTGGCAGAAGTTGGTGTAGGTGTAATAGCTGCCGGACAGTTCACTGAAGAAGCGCGGCGTGCGGTACTCGGCGGTGATCTCGTAGCCCTTGAAGTCGGCGTTGTCGATATTCTCGATCACCGGTGACGATACCCAGCCGTCCAGCTGCACGGTGGTGCGGGTCAGGTAATCCTTCACGTGGTTGTCGAAGTAGGCCAGCTTCAGGCGTGCCTGGTCGCCTTCGGCGAACAGGCCATCGCGCAGCAGATTGATGCCGTACTCGCGGTTCTTGGCGCGTTCCGGGCGCAGGTCCATTGCGAACGTGCTGGGGACCGGGCCGGAGCTGGTCTCGAACAGGCCGGGCATGCGCAGCGCTTCGGCGTAACGGGCATAGACCTGCACGCCCTCGAACGGGGTGAAGGTGATCGCCGCGATCGGTGCGTTGCCGCTGGCCTTGTTCTGCAGGTGGACGTCGGTATAGGTGATGGGGCGGCTCTGCGATGGCACGCGGGTGATCTCGCGGTCATAGCTCTTGTAGCGGGTGTGGCGGATGGCGGCGTCGAACTTCAGCCAATCGGTGGGCACCCACTCGGCGCTGGCGAACAGGCTGCTTTCCTCGCGCTTGGCGTTGTTGCTGCTGAAGCTCTGCGAGGCGCTGATCGGATGCACGTCTTCCTTGCCGTGGGTGAAGCCGTACTGCAGGGCGACGTCGCCCCAGACGGTGATGAAGCGCGAGGTGTTGGTTGCGTCGATACCCCAGCGCTCGGCCTGGCGGTAGGTGGTCTCGATATAGGTGTATTCCGGCGGCAGCGCCGGGAACGAGTAGACGTTGCGGATGGTGTTGTCCAGGGCGGTACGCCAGGCGTTGGCCTTGAAGTCGATCAGCTCGTTGGCTGGCTGCCAGCGGTAGCGTGCGGTCCAGGTGTCGGCATCGACATCGCTGAGCGCCGATTGCAGCGCACCTTCACCGCGAAGGATGGCCGACGGCATCAGTTCGCCGTAACGGCTCTGGTACTTCATGCGGCCCAGTTCCAGCGCCTGGTCGGGGCTGGGCTTCCAGGTGCCCTTGAGCAGCCAGGACTGGTTGTCCACCGAGGTATTGAGCACTTCTTCGCCGGCACGGAAGCGGTTCAGGCCCTCGAAGCTGACGGTGGTGTACTCGACCCAACGGCCACGGCTGTCGGTGGTGCGCGAGGTGGCATAGTTCGGCTCGGGCGCGCCCGGGCCATTCTCGCCGGCGAAGTAGTTGCCGGTCTTGCGTCGCGCGAAGGCGCCGAGTACTTCGAACTGGCCGAAGCGCTTGGCGGCGGCGATGCTGCCGCTGCCGCCGGTTGGGGTGCCGTTGGAAGGGCGATCCATGCCGGTCTCATCGGCAAATTCGCTGGGCAGCTGCTGCACCGTGCAGGTGCGGCCGCCGCCGCAGGCGGTGAGGAAACGGCCGCCATTGCGCAGGCCGCCAGTGGTGAAGGCCGGTGGCGGCGATGTGGAGTTGTCGCTGAAACTGCCCTTCAGGCGGATGCCCCAATCCTTGTCGCCGGTGATGATGTCCTCGGCATTCAAGGTACGCATGCTGACCACGCCGCCGATCGCGCCCACGCCTTCCGCGCCGCCAGTCGGGCCCTTCTGGATGTCGATGCCGCCAATCATGTCCGGGTCGATATAGCTGCGCCCGGCTACGCCGGCATAGCCGCGGTAGACGGTGACCTGCTGCTGGCTGCCGTCGATCAGCACCGGCACGCGGTTGAAGCCCTGCATGCCACGGATGTTCAGGTCCAGCGCACCGGAGTTGCGGTTGTCGCCGTTGATGACACCGGCCACGCCCTTGAAGATGTCGCCAGCCTGGGTGCCGCGCGAACGCTCGATCTGCTGCAGTGACAAGTGCGTGCCGGACTGCGCGGACGTGTAAGGCGTGTCGGCCGAGTTGCGGCTGTCATCGCCCAGCTGGGTTCGGTTTCCCTGGTCACCCTGCACCCGCAGCGTGCCGATGCGTTCCACGCCGTTGGTCGGCGCGCGCTGTACGGTCAGCGCACCGCTGGCGGTGGTGGCCAGCTGCAGGCCACTGCCCTGCAGCGCCTGTGCGGCGGCCTGTTCGACCGAGTACTGGCCATTCACGGCCTTGGCCTGCTTGCCCTGCAGCAGTGCCGGGTCCACCGACAAGGTGCGGCCGGCGCTGGCGGCGATGCGGTTGAGGCTGGCGCCTAGCGGGCCGGCGTCGATCTGGTAGTCGAGCACTGCCGCATCAGCGGCTGCGGCTTGCGCGTGGGCCAGCGGAACGGCGCAGGCCAGCGACAGGGCCAGGGCAAGGCAGGAAGGGCGAAGCAGGGGGGAGGCGGACATCGATACGGCTTCCGAAAGAGGGTTTCGGATAGGGATGTGTATCGAAGGCGAGAAACCGGACACGCTCACGCTATTTTTTTTCGATCAGGGTGACCGGGCCATAGGAACGGATCAGCAAGGGCAGGGTTTCGGCCAGGGCGGCGAGCGTGCGATCGCTGTCATCCAGCGCGAACACGCCTTGCACGCGCAATGCGGCAGCCTCTGGCGACACCCGCAGGAAGCCGCTGCGGTAAGCGCGCAGGCGCTCGACCAGATCCAGAAACGGCGCGTTGTCGAAGCTGACTCGGCCGTGCAGCCAATCGGTCAGCTGCGCCGGGCTGCTGCCCTGTGCGGTGATGCCGCTGGCATCGATGCGTGCACTTTCCCCGGCCAGCAGGCGCTGGCTGTGGCCGCGCTCGTCCTCGATCAGTAGGTGATCGCTGAGTGCGGAAACCTGGGTGGATGCCTCGTAGCGCTCCACCATGAACCTGCCGCGCAACAGGCTGAGTCTTGCGTGCAGGCTGTGCAGCAACACGGGGCGTGGATCGGCGGCGATGTCCAGCAATGCGCGCCCACGCCGCAGCCACAGTTGCCGCTGGTTGGCACCGAAATCCAGGTCCATCGCGCTGCGTGCATCCAGCGTGAGGGTGCTGCCGTCATCCAGTGTAAAGCGGCGGCGTTGCCCGGTTGCGGTGCGCAGGTCGGCGCTGAGTTCGCGCAGCGGGAACTTGCAGTCGGCCAGCAACGCGGCGCCGCCAGCGGTGAGTGCAAAGGCCGCCAGCGAGCGCAGTGCGACACGCCGCGACGGCCGCAGCAGCAGTTCGCGTGCCTGTTGATCCTGGCCGGGGTGACGCTGGGCAACCTCGCGCAGGAGTTGGAAGCGGCCCTGAATCTCCTGCAACTGCTGCCAGGCCTGGCGATGTTCGGCCGAGGCGTCGAGCCAGCGCTGCAGCTGCTGTTCGCTGTCCGCATCGGCGCTGCCGGATTGCAGCAGCACCATCCAGTCGATGGCAGCGTCCATTGCCGCTTGCCCGCTCATGGAGCCAGATCCGTGTGCTGCAGGTCCTGCAGGCAGTAGCTCCAGGCCTGGCGCAGGTAGCGACCGACCGTGCGTACCGACACGCCAAGCTGTTGTGCGATCTGCTCGTGGCCCATGCCGTCGAGCTGGCTGTAGAGGAAGGCGGCGCGCGCCGGTGCCGGCAGCGACTGCATGCTGCGATCGACCAGCAGCACGGTTTCCAGCAGCAGTGCACGTTCCTCGGGCGAGGGCGAAAACGCTTCAGGGCTGTGCCGCAACTGCTCCAGCCAGGCCTGTTCCAGATCACGGCGCCGACGCAGATGGAACAGCAGGCGCTTGGCGATGGTGGTCAGGAATGCGCGCGGCTCATCGATGCTGGTCAGCGGCGTGCGCGAAGCTGCGACCTGGCTGAAGGTCTCGGCGGTGAGGTCTTCTGCGTCCCAGCGGCACCGAACCTGCCTGCACAGCCGTGCCAGCAACCAGTGGTGATGATCGCGGAACAGGGTGGCGAGGAGGGAAGACGACGCGGGGCTCATCGTTTGTGCAAATGCGAATTGTTCGCATTATGGCACGTGCGGCAGGCGCTGTGCAGCGGATATGTTCTGGTCGGTTGTGGGAGCGGCGTAAGCCGCGAAACTGACAGATTTTCAGATTGCGGTATCAACGAGCGCTGCAGCGATGCGAGCTTCGCGGCTTACGCCGCCCCCACAACCAGAACGAATGCAGTGCCGAGGCTGCTGCCGAAGCAGCAATGCGCTCCCTCCCTTTGCCGAAGGCAAGGGGAGGGCTGGGGAGGGGTAGGGCTTGTGCTGTTGGATTTGTGGTTTCGCGGCTGACGCCGCTCCTACAAGTGCTCAGCGTTGCGTTTTAGCCCCTCTCCCGTTTACGGGAGAGGGGTTGGGGTGAGGGCGCTTCTGCCATTGGACTTCGATCCGTGGCATTGCCAGCTTCGCGGCTTACGCCGCTCCCACAAAACCAGCGCTGCTCAACCCAACAGGGTGCGCACTTTCTTCAACGCCGCCATGAAGGATTCAATCTCTTCATGCGTGTTGTAGAACGCCAGCGAGGCGCGGCAGGTGGCCGCCACGCCGTAGTACTGCAGCAGCGGATGTGCGCAGTGCTGGCCGGAACGCACGGCAACGCCCTGCAGGTCGAGCAGGGTCGCCAAGTCGTGCGCATGCGCGCCTTCAATCTGGAACGACACCACTGCGGCCTTGTTGGGCGCGGTGCCGAAAATGCGCAGGCCTTCAACCCGCTGCAGCTCTTCGGTGAAGTGGGCCAGCAGCTCCTGCTCGCGCGCTTCGATGTGCTCGCGGCCCAGTGCTTCCAGATAGTCCACAGCGACGCCCAAGCCGATGAAACCGGCGATGTTCGGGGTGCCGGCTTCAAACTTGTGCGGGGCGTCGTTGAACACGGTGCCCTCGAAGCTGACTTCCTTGATCATCTCGCCGCCGCCGAGGAAGGGCGGCATGTCCTGCAGATGCTCACGGCGTGCCCACAGCGCGCCGGTGCCGGTCGGGCCGCACATCTTGTGGCCGGTCACGGCGTAGAAATCGCAGCCGATCGCTGCCACGTCCACGGTGAGGTGCGGCGCAGCCTGCGAGCCGTCGATCACGGTGACGATGCCGCGCTTGCGCGCTTCACGGCAGATCTCGCGGACCGGATTGATGGTGCCCAGCACGTTGGACACGTGGGTGAGCGCCAGCAGCTTCACTTCCGGGGTCATTGCTGCATGCAGCGCGTCCAGGTCGAGGCTGCCATCGGGCTTGATCTCGGCCACGCGGATGGTGGCGCCGGTACGCTGGGCAACCAGCTGCCACGGCACGATGTTGGCGTGATGCTCCATGCGCGAGACCAGGATCACATCGCCAGCCTTCAAGCGCGGCAACGCCCACGAATACGCGACCAGGTTGATTGCGAAGGTGGTGCCGCTGCACAGCACCAGCTCATCGTTGCGTACGTTGAGGAAGCGCGCCAGTTTTGTGCGCGCGCCTTCGTAGGCATCGGTGGCCTCGGTGCCAAGCGCGTGTACCGCACGGCTGACATTGGCGTTGTAACGGCGGTAGAACTCGTCCACCGCGCCGATCACCGACAGCGGCTTCTGCGCGGTGTTGGCATTGTCGAAATACACCAGCGGCTTGCCATTGACTTCGCGCATCAGCAGCGGGAAGTCGGCGCGCACGCGCTCCCAGTCGGGGGCGCTGGCCGGGTGGTGGATCGGACGCGGGGAACTGAGATTCATGCCATGCCTGCCTGTTGCAGTGCCTGGTCCAGGTGGCGGGCCAGCTTTTCGGTGAGAACGCCTTCCACCGCGGACAGCGGCTCGTGGCAGAACGCGGCGCTGAGCATTGCGCGTGCCTGTTCGGCTGGCACGCCACGCGAGCGCAGGTAGAACAGCGCATTGGCGTCGAGCTGACCAACGGTGGCGCCATGAGCCGCCTTGACCTCGTCGGCGTCGATCACCAGCGTCGGCTGGGTATCGATTTCGGCATCGGCCGAGAGCAGCAGGTTCTTGTTGGACAGGTTGGCGTCGGTGCCATCGGCGCCTTCACGGATGCCGATGCCGCCATGGAACACCACGCGGCTGCGGTTGGCAGCGACGCCGCGCCAGACCAGCTCGGCGCTGGTGTCCTTGGCGATGTGCTCGATGCCCAGGCGGGTATCGATATGGCGGCGGCCGGTACCCAGCAGCACGCCATTGGCGGTGAGCTTGGCGTTGTCGCCTTCCAGGCGCACGTTGAGCTCATGACGGCTCAGCGCAGCACCCAGTTCCAGGTCGATGCGGCGGTACTCGGCATCGCGGGCCAGTACCGCATCGGTACGCAGCAGCGAGGTGGCACGCGCGCTGTCGGCCTGCACGCGGGCATGCGACAGCACGGCGTCCTGGGCGATGTGGACGTGGACCAGGGTGTTGTCCAGGTGTGCGCTGTCGCCAGCCTGCAGGTGATGCTCGACCAGGCCGAACACGGCGCCGCGACGCAGCTCGATCAGGTGACGGTGATGCCAAGCGTGATCGCTGGAATCTGCCGCGCTGACAAATACCAGATGCAGCGGCGTTTCGCTGACGATGCCATCGGCTACCTGTACCAGCACGCCTTCGTCGGCGAGTGCGGCATTGAGCTGGGCGAACACTTCATCGGCGCGCTCGAAGCGACGGCCAAGGAAACGCAGCGCTTCGGGTTCTTCGGCCTGCACGGCAGACAAGGTGCGCACCTGTACACCGGCATCCAGCGACGACAGATCGCTCAATGCAGCGCTGTGGCGACCGTTGACGAAGACCAGGCGCGGCGACGGGATGTCGGCCAGCAGCGTGGCATCGATGTCCGGGGCCTGCAGCGGCGCAGCGGTGAAGCTGCGGCGCTCCAGCTGGCGCAGCGAGGTGTACTTCCAAGCCTCGTTGCGGGCGGCGGGCAGGCCGGTCTTGAGCGCAGCCTCAAGAATCTCCTCACGTTCGGCGATTTTCGTTGAATCCCCGCACATGGATGTGCGGGCTGTTGCGAAGGATTCGCGCAACGACTCCAGAAGAGCGCTCATTACTTGGCCGCCTCGCGGACCACGCGGTCCTTCAGGAAGTCATAACCGTGGGCTTCAAGCTCCAGCGCCAGCTCCGGGCCGCCGGTCTTGACGATGCGGCCGTCGGCCAGCACATGCACCACGTCCGGCTTGATGTAGTCGAGCAGGCGCTGGTAATGGGTGATGACCAGGAACGAGCGCTCCGGCGACCGCAGTGCGTTGACGCCATCGGCCACGCTCTTCAGCGCATCGATGTCCAGGCCGGAGTCGGTTTCGTCGAGGATCGCCAGCTTCGGCTCGAGCACGGCCAGCTGGAAGATCTCGTTGCGCTTCTTCTCGCCACCGGAGAAACCTTCGTTGACGCCACGGTGCAGCAGCTCGTCCTTCAGGTGCAGCACGGCCAGCTTCTGCCGGACCAGCTTGAGGAACTGCATCGAGTCCAGTTCTTCCTCGCCGCGTGCCTTGCGCTGCGCATTGAGCGCGGCACGCAGGAAGTAGGTGTTGTTGACGCCGGGGATTTCCACCGGGTACTGGAAGGCCAGGAACAGGCCGGCGGCGGCGCGCGCTTCCGGGGCCAGTTCCAGCAGGTCGCCATCTTCAAACTGCACGCTGCCGGCGGTGACGTCGTAGCCATCGCGGCCGGACAGGACATTGCCGAGGGTGGACTTGCCGGCGCCGTTCGGGCCCATGATGGCGTGCACTTCGCCCGGCTTCACTTCCAGCGACAGACCCTTGAGGATTTCCTTGTCGCCGATGCTTGCGTGGAGGTTTTCGATCTTCAGCATGAGGGTGCGTTCTTCAATATGTAGGGTGCGGGGCGATCAGAGCTCGCCTTCGGCGCGATCGAGGAAGGTGGCGCGCAGCCACTGGGTGCGCTTGCGGGTCAGTTCGGCCTTGTTGGCCGAGTACAGCATCGGGTACATCGAGCCGTACAGGACACGCGGATTCTCGTCCTTGCCCACCGGGTAGCGCGCTTCGATGTCGGCATCGCGCAGCGGGATCCACAGGCGCTGGGCCGCGCGCAGCTTGTCGATGGCGACCTGCTGGCCCTGCAGCGTCTGCATCACCTGCCGGTACACCGCGTTGAGTTCGGCGTCGGCGGCGGTGGCTTCAGCCGCCGCGCATTCGTTGATATCCAGCTGGGTGCGGGCGTCGTCGCAGGCCTTGCCCGGCGACGCGGCGGAGGCTGCGAACGGCAGCACGACCAGCAGTAGCAGTGGCAGGCGGCTCATCCGACCGATCCTTCCAGCGACACTTCCAGCAGTTTCTTGGCTTCCACCGCGAACTCCATCGGCAGTTCCTTGAAGACCTGCTTGCAGAAGCCGTCGACGATCATCGACACCGCGTTTTCCTGATCGATGCCGCGCGCGCGGCAATAGAACAGCTGGTCGTCGGAAATCTTGGAGGTGGTGGCCTCGTGCTCGACGGTGGCGCTGGGATTCTTCACCTCGATATAGGGGAAGGTGTGGGCGCCACACTTCTTGCCGATCAGCAGCGAGTCGCACTGGGTGTAGTTGCGCGCGCCTTCGGCGCCACGGTCAACACGTACCAGGCCGCGGTAGGTGTTCTGGCCACGGCCGGCGCTGATGCCCTTGGAGATGATCTTGCTCTTGGTGCGCTTGCCGATGTGGATCATCTTGGTGCCGGTGTCGGCCTGCTGGCGGTGGTGGGTCAGCGCGACCGAGTGGAATTCACCCACCGAGTCGTCGCCCAACAGCACGCAGGACGGGTACTTCCAGGTGATGGCCGAGCCGGTTTCCACCTGGGTCCAGGTCACCTTGGAGCGCGCGCCACGGCATTCGGCACGCTTGGTGACGAAGTTGTAGATGCCGCCGACGCCGTTCTCGTCGCCCGGGTACCAGTTCTGCACGGTCGAATACTTGATCTCGGCATCTTCCAGCGCCACCAGCTCGACCACCGCGGCGTGCAACTGGTTCTCATCGCGCATCGGCGCGGTGCAGCCTTCCAGGTAGGAGACGTAGGCCTTGTCCTCGCAGATGATCAAGGTGCGCTCGAACTGCCCGGTATTGCTGGCGTTGATGCGGAAATAGGTGCTGAGCTCCATCGGGCTGCGCACACCGGCCGGCACGAACACGAAGCTGCCGTCGGAGAACACCGCCGAGTTGAGCGCTGCAAAGTAGTTGTCGCCCACCGGCACCACCGAGCCCAGGTACTTGCGCACCAGCTCCGGGTATTCGCGGATGGCTTCGGAGATGGAGCAGAAGATCACGCCCTTGTCGGCCAGTTCCTTGCGGAAGGTGGTGCCGACCGAGACCGAGTCGAACACCGCATCCACCGCCACGCCGGCCAGCTTTGCGCGCTCATGCAGCGGCACGCCAAGCTTTTCGTAGGTGTCCAGCAGCTCCTTGGGTACTTCGTCCAACGACTGGTACTTCGGGCCCTTGGGCGCGGAGAAGTAGCTCAGCGCCTGCAGGTCGATCGGCGCGATTTCGAGCTTGGCCCAGTCCGGCTGGCGCATGGTCAGGAAGTGACGGTAGGCGTCCAGGCGCCATTGCGTCATCCACTCGGGCTCGTCCTTCTTGGCCGAGAGGGCGCGGATGACGTCTTCGTCCAGACCCGGCGGGAACGACTCGGACTCGATCAGGGTGACAAAGCCGGCGTCGTACTTGCGCCCCAGCTGTTCGTGGATTTCACGGTTCGGACTGTCGACGGTGTCGACCTTTTCAATGATCTCGGTGGCCATCAGGGCTGCCTACGGTTGTTCAGGAGACGACGTCGGCGCTGATGCGTCGACGGTCGGCAAGCGGTAAGGGGTGCAGCATCTGCGCAAGGGTGACGCCGCGTAGGGCGTCGGAAACCACGTCATTGATCAGCCGCCAGTTCGAGCGCACACCGCACTGCCCGGCAAGGCCGCACTGGCTCTGCTCCTGGCTGCATTCGGTGATGGCCAGCGGACCTTCCATCGCTTCCAGGATCTCGATGAGGGTGATCTCGGAGGCCGGGCGGGTCAGCCGGTAACCGCCATGCACGCCGCGCAGGCCTTCGACCAGGCCGGCCTGGGCCAGTGGCTTGAGCAGCTTGCTGACGGTGGGCGGCTCCAATCCGGCGGCTTCAGCCAGATCGGTCGCGCTCAGCACTTCGGCTGGCCGTGCGGCAAGCACGGTCAGGACGACGGTGGCGTAATCGGTGAGCTTGGTGACGCGGAGCATTGCGGCGGCGGGAAATCAATGTGGACCAAAATTGTACGCTTTCTGGTCCGGGGGGCCAAGTTTTGCTGTTCAGCTGGCAGAAACCCCCGCCAATCATGGGACTGCGGCTAACCCATCTCCCCTCGTGGGAGAGGAGGTCGAGGCAGGGAAGCGGGGCGCAGCCACTACAGTTCTCCTCTCCCCTTGTGGGAGAGGATGCCGAAGGCAGGAGAGGGGGCGGCGCAGCCGCTGCTTCGTGCTTTCAGTTTGCCGGGAAGCAACAGAAGGCAAGAGACCACGCAGCGCCACACTCTTGCCAATCCCCAATCCCCAATCCCCAATCCCAGCCCTTGGGTTGTAAAGCCCGATGGGCGAGAATCACCGCCTCACTCAAGTCCCGGCCATGTACATGCCCAAGAAGATCCAGGCGCGCAAATCCTCCATCCACGGAAACGGTGTGTTCGCCGTGGCCGCCATCAAGAAGGGCGAGCGCGTCATCGAATACAAGGGCAAGCGCCGTACCCATGCCGAAGTGGATGCAGACGATGCGGGTGATGTGGAAACTGGGCACACCTTCCTGTTCACCCTGAACGACGACTACGTCATCGATGCCAACTACAAGGGCAACGACGCACGCTGGATCAACCACAGCTGCGATCCGAACTGCGAGGCGATGATCGAAGAGGCCGAGGGCGATGACCGCACCGCTGACAAGGTGTTTATCGAAGCCATCCGCGACATCAAGGATGGTGAAGAGCTGACCTACAACTACGGCATCACCCTGGCCGAGCGTCATACCCCGCGGTTGAAGAAGATCTGGGAATGTCGTTGCGGCTCGCCCAAGTGCACCGGCACGATGCTGCAGCCCAAGCGCTAAGTCTCTGGCGGCGCTGCCTGGATCGGCGTGGTTTTGTAGGAGCGGCGTAAGCCGCGAAGCCACTGCCAGCTCAGGTGCTGCCAATGGATCGTGGCGCAGCCCCGCAGGGAAGACTCTGCTCGGTGGCTGACACCTCGCTAGCTTCGCGGCTTACGCCGCTCCTACAGACAAAGCAAAGAGACCGCAATCGCGGCCTCTTTCGTTTCTACAGCTGTCCGGCTCAGTTGCCCAACAAGCCCTGCGGCACGAAGCTGCCCAGGTTCTGATTGAAGTCGACCGCGATGCGCCCGTTCTGGATGCCGACCGACTTCACCTGCAGCACGCCCATCACCTTGGCAATGGCCGGGTCGATCTTGTAGATCGGCTCACGCCGGGCGTAGTCGGCCAGCCAGCTGTTGAGCAGGCTGCGGGTACTTGAATCCAACTCACCACCACCAGCACTGGGGCGGAAGCCATCAACGGTGGGCTGGTCCAGATGGAAGCCCTGGGTCTGCGCGTCGTAGCGCAGGCCGCTGCTGATCCGCACATCGCCCACCGGCATCGACGAGCCGCCAGCCGCCATGGCCAGGTTGAAGCCCAGGTCCAGGCGGCTGCCCTGCGGCAGGGTCAGGCGCGGCTGGCTGACGGTCAGCGCCAGCAGCCCGCCAAGCGCGTTCTGGGTGCGCGGGAAGCTGCCGTCCAGGTACTGCTGCACGTCGGCGGCACCAACAGTCAATTGCTTGCCGTTGACCTGCGGTGCGGCATCGGCGCTGCCGGCGATGGCGATCAAGGCGATGCAGGGGAGGAGCAGGGAACGCAGGTTCATCGGGCGCACTCGGTGATGGCGGCAGGTTGGAATAGCAAGATAACCGGATAGGGTGAACGGCCAATTAGCAGATTCGCTCCGATCGGACAGAAGTGCGGCCTGTCTGGTCTCCCGCCATTGCGACGGATGAGCGGACCGGTGCGGTATCAGTGCTTGAAGTGCTGTTTTCCGGTCGCGATGATCCGCCGCATAGGCCCTGTAACCGCCGAGGCCTATGCCAACGGCTCCGTTCCGGTGAGGTGATGCCGGCCGTCTGCGGAACAACTAGCCAGGATTGCCGGTGATTTATTCCGCGGGGGTCTGCAACTGCTTGAGTTTGTGCAGCAACTGGCCCAGCTCCGGCTGCAGCGCACTCAACAGGCTGTCGGGCTTGGCGGCCGATTCGGCCAGTGTTTCCAGCAGGCCGGTGACGACCACGATGCCGGCGTCCTCATTGCAGGACAGGCGACGTTGGCCCTGAGCGGACTCCAGCTGGCGCATCCAGTTGTACTGGCTGCGCTGTTCGAACTCGATCGTGCAACGGCCGCTGCACTGCTGGCCGTCGGTCTCGATCGGAGTGACGGAGATTCGGTAGCGATGCTTGCTGATGGACATGGTGGACTACGTGGGGAAGCGGCGGGAGTGGCCACCATAGGCCCGCTCCGGCGCCGGTACGAGGCGTTGGACCATGACGCTGTGTTCCAGTGCTTTTCCCATGTCACGGGCAGAACGCTGCGGCCCATGGGAACGTTTTCCACGTTGCGATCAGGCAAAAAAAACGGGACGGCAGAGCCGTCCCGTTTCTTCGCCAAGGGGCGCGCTGATTACAGCGCAGCGTCCTTGAGCTTCTTGAGCGGACGCACCTTGAGCTTGGTGGTGGCCGGCTTGGCGGCAAACCACTGCTCTTCCTTGGTGAACGGGTTGATGCCCTTGCGCTTCGGCTTGGCAGCAACGCTCACGGTGGAGATCTTCAGCAGGCCCGGCAGGGTGAAGGAGCCAGCGCCCTTCTTGTTGACCGAGGCGGCAACGGCGCCTTCCAGGGCGGCGAACACAGCGCGCACGTCCTTGGCAGCGACCGAGGTGGCTTCAGCGATGTGGGCGACCAGACCGGACTTGGTCAGTGCTTCCTTGATCGGCTTCAGTGCGGCCGGCTTGGCGGCAGCCTTGGTTGCAGCCTTCGTAGCTACTTTCTTCACTGCCTTCTTCGGGGCAGCCTTTTTAGCGGTCTTTGCCATGATTTCCTGTTCCGTGAACGGTTGGTTGTTGGTCGTGCCGACCCCGTCGGCAAGCGAAATGTAGGGCATGAATTGCGTGACGCCAATAGGTAATCGAAGAAAAAGCCCATAAAAATTGGTTCTGGACGTATTTGGACAACAATTCGGTGCTGGAAGTCATGCAAAAACCGGGTTGGACTGCGATCAATCACGGTGTTGCGCCTGGTCTGCGGGCACGCCGTTGCGCTGACAGCTGCACCGCACAAACTGCTAACGCGACGTGGGCTAGGCTGGCCGCGTCATCCACCACGAGGAGTTCCACCATGGGTATTTCGCGTCACGCCACCGCGCATTGGGAAGGCGATCTGAAGACCGGGCAGGGCCGCTTGAGTACGCCGCAGAGCGGCTTGATGGAGAACACCCGCTACGCCTTCAACAGCCGCTTCGGCGATGAGAAGGGCACCAACCCCGAGGAACTGATCGCCGCCGCGCATGCCGGCTGCTTCACCATGGCGCTGTCGGCCAAGCTCAGCGAGGCCGGCTTCCCGCCGACCTCTTTGGATACCCGTGCCGATGTCGACCTGTCGATGGAAGGTGGTCCGCAGCTGTCGCAGATCCGGCTCAAGGTGAAGGCGGTGGTGCCTGGCCTGGACGAGACCCGGTTTCGCGCAATTGCCGATGACGCCAAACAGAACTGCCCGATCTCCAAGGCGCTGAGCGCGGTGCCGATCAGCCTGGACACCGAGTTTTCGGCCTGATCTGGCGCTGGCCCGGCGGGCGTTCAGCGCTGGCCGGGCCGGTTCAGGGTCGTTTCACCCGCCGCGCCTGAGCATCGCTCATCCCTCGTTCCTCATTCCAGCCGGAGTGGTTACTGCCATGAGTCGTTCGCTAGCTGTTGCCGCTGTCCTTGTTGTCGGTGGTCTGGTCGCCTCCAATGCGTCCGCACAGCGTTATGACAACGGTCAATACCGCCCCAACGGTTCTTACGATGATGGCCAGTACCGTCCGGATCCGCGCTACGACGATGGCCAATACCGCAGCGGCGACAGCGCCGGAAACGGCGCGGTGTACGACTACGCGCGGGTGGTGCGGGTGGATCCGGTCATCGTCAACGGCAACCGGGGCCGTAGCGAGCGCTGCTATGAGCGCAACGATGGTGGTTATGTGGATGGCAACAATGGTTATCAGGCCGGCGGCTATGGCAACAACAGCTACGGCAACAATAACGGCTATCGAAATGACGGCTATGACCAGCGTGGCTACGACAACGGCCAGTACCGGCAGGGCAGCGAAAGCGGTCGCCAGTGGGCGACGGTGATCGGTGGCCTGGCCGGCGCGGTGATCGGCAGCCGCATCGGCGGTGGTGATGGCCGCTACCTGGGCACCGCGGTCGGCACCATTGCCGGTGGCGCCGCCGGTCGCGCCATCTACGAGGCCAGCAATCGGCCCAACTATCAGCGCGGTGACGTCCGTGTCTGTGAGCCGGTTGGCTACGGCAGCGAGAGCGAGCGTGTCGACGGTTACGACGTCACCTACGAATACGCTGGGCGGCAGTACCACACCCATCGCGACTACCACCCGGGCGAGCAGATCCGCGTACGCGTGGACGTAAGCGCCGACTGAGCGCAGAGGGCGCTTCTGCCCGGATGAGGTGCAGGGCACGGTTTGTCAGGTTGGGCCGATGACGGCATAGTCCACGCATTCCGTTGCGGAGAGTGCCTGATGCGTCGTATTGCCTGTGTAGCCCTGTTGCTCCCTTGCCTGCATGCAATCCCGGCCCAGGCCGAGGTCAAGCTGCTGGTGGCCGATACCATCCGCACCGGCGACCCGGCGCAGCCGGTGGTCGGCGCAATCGCCTGGGAAAGTGACAGCGGCAAGGTACTGGATGTGGGCAGCGCCGATGCGCTGCTGCAGTTGTACCCGCAGGCACCGCGCATCGACGTGGGCGACGCGACCGTGGTGCCCGGGCTGATCGATGCGCATGCGCACATCATGGGCCTGGGCAACACCTTGATGCAGGCCGACCTCACCGGTGCGCGCAATCGTGGCGAAGTGTTGGAGCGGCTGAAGGCCTTCGAGAAAAACCTGGCCCCAGGCGAGTGGCTGCTGGGCCGCGGCTGGGACCAGAACCGTTGGGACAACACCGATTTTCCCACCGCCGCAGATCTGGATGCGGCGTTCCCGCAGCGTCCGCTGTACCTGGAACGCGTCGACGGCCACGCCGGTTGGGTCAATAGTGCGGCCATCCGCATTGCCGAGAAGACCGGCAAATCACTGTCCGGGGACTGGCAGCCGGAAGGCGGGCGCATTCTTCGCGATGCCGCTGGCAAGCCGAGTGGCGTGCTGGTCGATGGTGCAGCTTCACTGGTCTATGCGCAGATCCCGGCATTGGACGATGCTTCGCGCGAAAAGCGTCTGCAGGCAGCATTGCAGGCCGCGGTCAGCAATGGTCTGACCGGTGTGCATGATATGGGGGTGTCGCGAGAGGACCTGACGCTGATGAAGCGTCTGGCCGACCAGGGCAAGCTGCCGCTGCGCATCGACGCCTATGCCGACGGCAACAATGAAGCGCTGGAGGACCTGTGCAAGGCCGGCCTGTACGCCCATCCAGGTGGTCGCCTGCAGATGCACGGGGTCAAGCTGTACATGGACGGCGCCTTGGGTAGCCGCGGCGCAGCCCTGCTGACCGCTTACAGCGACGACCCGCATAACCACGGCCTGCTGATGACCTCGCCGGAGGAATTCGAAGTCGCCGTGCGCAAGGCCGACGGCTGCAAGGTGCAGGTCGCCACCCATGCGATCGGTGATCGCGGCAACCGCATCGTGCTGGATACCTACGAGAAGGTGCTGGGCACCCACAAGGACGCCGATCATCGCTGGCGCATCGAACACTCACAGGTGGTGTCGCTGCAGGACATCCCGCGTTTCGCCAAGCTCGGCGTGATCGCCTCGATGCAGCCCACCCACGCCACCTCGGACATGGGCTGGGCCGAGCAGCGGGTCGGGCCGGAGCGCATCCTCGGTGCCTATGCCTGGCAGCGTTTCCTGCACAGTGGCGCACGCTTGGCCTTGGGCTCGGACTTCCCGGTGGAGCAGGTTGATCCGCGTCTGGGCCTGTATGCCGCCGTCACCCGCCAGGACCGTGACGGCCAGCCGCCGGGTGGCTGGCAGCCGGAGCAGCGCCTGAGCGCCGCCGAAGCGCTGCGCGGCTTCACCAGCGATGCGGCCTGGGCGGGCCATGACGAAGCGCAGGTTGGCAAGCTGCAGCGCGGTCTGCGTGCCGACTTCGTGGTGCTGGATCGTGACCCGCTGAAAGTCGCCGCCGACCAGCTTGATGACCTGAAGGTGCTGTCGACCTGGGTTGATGGTGAGCCGGTTTACAAGGCGGCTCTGCCGGAGGGTTGAAGCTGTGCGACTGTAGTTCGAGTGGAAGAGTGCCGAGGATGTTCAGAGAGGTGCGTCTACTTTCGGTAAGAAGCGCGAATTTGGGAGAAAGGCTGGATTCGCGCGGAGTCGTATCGTGGGATTCACCAACGACTCTTTCGATGAAGCAGACGTAACTTTTAGCTCTGCTGTCTCCGTCGTCAGTGGATACGCAGCCGTCGCCTGCAGTGTGGCTGCGATGCCGCTTCCCAAACTGGGCTCGTCGGTGATGGCATTTCTCAGTTACGAGGCGCGGTGGACAATAAGGTCGTTCAGGCCTGTTTCTTGGGATTGGCATCGGGTGGAGCCAAGAGGCGGGACGTGACAAGGTGGCTACTCTTGATGGCTTTGGTGAGTACGTCGCCGACGACTTCTGCTGGAGTTTTCGGCAGTGGATCGGCGTCCATTCTTCGGCTCCTTGAAAGCGCTCGATTCGACGAAGCGTTGCCTGAACTATTGGAGTGTCGTGAGACTGAGTTGAGTACTAGTCCGGAGGCCGCAACCTCTTGTGGGCTGGCAATGGCTGGAATCTTGCGTTCCCAGGGGCGCGCTTCAGAGTGGGCTGAAGGCCTGCTCTGGTTTAGAGAGCGTGGTTTGCCGGCTTCCGGAACCATCGAAGAATCGAGTTTCTACATGGCTCGCTATGATGGTCTGATTGACTTGCGGAGGGCGGCAGCAGGAAAGCCTTTTGGTGCTTTGATTCCTTCAGGGCCGATCGTCATGCCGGCGCCAACGAATGCGGATGTGCTGGATGGTTTGGATGTAGATAATCACTACCTATTGCCTGTGCAGGCTCAGGCTACGCAGGTGGCGGCGATAGTCGATACTGGAAGCATTGACCTCATCCATATGTCGGCTGACACAGCCGAGAGGCTGGGAATCGTAGATGTGGTTGGGGAGACAAGCCCGAAGTCTCGCCCGTTCTCTGGTGTAACCCCCGACGGCCCGGATCAGTACAGGATCGCGCAGTCCTTGAGGATTGGTGCTATCGACTATTCAAACGTGCTGGTCAGGGTTGATCTCGACAATAGAATCAAGAGTACGATTGTAGGTATGGGGTTCTTGTCGAGGTTCAAGAACGTCCGGTTTTCTCGCAATAGGTTGACGTTCAACCAAGATCGCTTGAATGTTGGCTGTGAACGGGTGAGTTTTCGTTTTGCGGCGTCGCCGTACCTGACGAGTAGTAGTCTTGTGTTTGATTCGACGTACAACGGGGAGCCCTATCGCGCTGTTCTGGATACCGGGATGGCCGCAACGCTTGGTTTCGTCAATCCGCTGGCGCAGAGTTTGGCTGTGGCTGGATTGCCTGAGTTCACCCCGCACGTACCTGACGGAGATGCTTCGCCGTTCAAAGTGTCCAGCCAGAAAGTTCAGGTTGGATCAGTGGAAGTATCGGATGCGACTTCGTTGCTCTTCCACATGTCTGCTGCCTCTGACTATCAGATTGTCATTGGAGGTGGGGCCAAGAAAGCGGTGGATGTTTACCTGGATTTTCAGCGTGGCTATTTTTGTTTCTTGCCGCCGGAGTGATAGCGGTGGGGATGGTCCGTGGCTCAAATTTTCGACTTGGAGTTCATTGTTCAGGAGATCAACGGAAGGAATGCTTTTCTTTTCGTCTCACATGAATGCCAAGCGCATCAGGCCCGGGCTGGATCCACCGGCTGGTCATGCAGGCTGCGCAGCTTCTTCTTGTTGATCTTGCCCACGCTGGTGCGTTCTATCGAGTCAACGAAGCTGACGCGGTCGGGGATCGCGTAGCGGGAGATGTCGCCTGCGCGGCTGCGGGCAGCGACCAGCTCGATGATCTCGGCTTCGGTAACCGTGCTGCCTGCGTGCCTGACCACCAAGGGCAGCGGCCGCTCGCCCCATTTCGCATCGGCAATGCCGATCACCGCGACCTCGTTGACCGCCGGGTGCATGGCGATGATGTCTTCCAATGCCAGCGATGAGATCCACTCGCCGCCGGTCTTGATCACGTCCTTGATGCGATCGGTGACGCGCAGATAGCCGCCGCTGTCGATGTTGCCGATGTCGCCGGTATGCAGGTAGCCGCCGGCCCACAGGGTCTCCGAGGCCTCCGGATTGTGCAGATAGCCTTGGGTAAGCCATGGCGCGCGTACCACCACTTCGCCGGTGGCGATGCCGTCGTGGGCGACCTCGCTCATCTCTTCATCGACGATGCGCAACTCCACCAGCGGTACCGGAATACCGGCCTTGGTACGCAGCGACAGCTCCTCATCGGGGCCGGCCAGGGCGTCAACATCAATCTGTGCGAGGGTGAGCAGCGGGCAGGTTTCGGACATGCCGTAGCCGCCGAAGATGTCGATGCCGCGCGCCAAGGCCTGCTGCGCCAAGGCACGCGGCAGTGCGGCGCCGCCGATGATGACTTTCCAGCCGTGCAGATCGGTATCTGCTGCGGCAGGGTGGCCCAGTAGCATATGCAGGATGGTCGGCACGCAATGCGAGAACGTCACTTTCTCGCGCGTGATCAGGTCCAGCAGCTTGCCCGGCAGGTAGCGGCCCGGATACACCTGCTTGATGCCCAGCAGCGTGGCCGCGTACGGCATGCCCCAGGCGTGCACATGGAACATCGGCGTGATCGGCATGTAGACATCACCGCGATGCAGCCGGCCCTGGCTGGGCGCGCTGCCCAGCGCCGCCATCGCCGCCAGCGAATGCAGTACCAGTTGCCGGTGGCTAAAGCAAACGCCTTTGGGCAGACCGGTGGTTCCGGTCGTATAGAACATGGTGGCGCGGGTGTTTTCGTCGAAGTCGGGGAAGTTGCTGATCGGCTCTGCTTGCTTCAAGCCCACTTCGTACTCGGTAGCAAAGCCATCCGGGAGCGGGCCGCCTTCATCGTCCAGCAGCACCCGCGTGCGCAGGTCCGGCAGCTGTTCTTCAATGCTCTCCAGCACCGGCAGGAACTCGCGGTTGGCCAGGATGACCCGCGCGCTGCTGTGATTCAGCGTATAGGCGATCTGCTCCGGGGCCAGGCGGACGTTCACCGTCATCAGCACGGCGCCGATCATTGGTACCGCGAAATAGCTTTCCAGATAGCGGTTGCTGTCCCAGTCCATCACCGCCACGGTGTCGCCGGGCTTCACTCCCAATGATGTCAGCAGGCCGGCCAGTTGGCCGATACGCGCCTGCAGCGTGCGGTAGTCGAAGCGGACCTTGTCGCCGTAGACGATTTCCTGATCGGGATTGATCGCCAGCGGCGTGTGCAGCAGCTGCTTGATCAGCAGCGGATAGGCGTAGGCGCTGAATTCGGCTTGGTCGGAGCGTGTAACGAATGACATCTGGATATCCTGGTTGGCAGCGCGTCAGCGGCCGGAGACTGCGGGAATGGACAGCTGCGAACGCTGCAACGGTGCCTCCGCGCGCGGCGTTGGTTGGATCAAGGCATCCTGCGGCAGGGCACGCGCGGGATCTTCGAGGTGATCCCATATCTGGTCCATTGCCGCGAACATGTAGGGCAGCAGCGGTACGTAGCGCTTGCGGTAGTCCGGGAAGGCCAGCAATGAGTCGAAGTGCTGTCCGTTGCTTACCCGCCAGTAGGCAATCTGCGCGCCAGCCTCGCGTGCAAGCGGCACATAGCGATCGCTGGTCATGCTGATCGGCACCAGCCCGTCGTCGGTGCCGTGGATGACCACGATAGGCAGACCGCGACGCGGTGTTTTGGCGGCAGCGTCAGCGATGCCTGCGCGTACCCGTTTGGCATCGGCGCTGTCAGCCATACCGAGCGCACGCAGGCAGTTCGGGCCGCGCAGCGGGTCTTCCGCCGACTGGGCGGCATTGCCGTCCACCAGCACCACGCCACTGCCCGGTGGAATGCCGCTGCCTTCGCTCCACCAGCTTGCGCGCAACTCGGCGGCGGCAGGCGTGGGTTTGCCATCAGCACCGAGGGCGAAGTAGCTGTAAGCGCAGGGATGTTCGCCAGCACCGTAGCGACCGTAAGCGGACGCATAGGCCACAGCGATCGCACGCCAAAGATCGAAGCCGGTCGAGAACGCTCCGGCGCGCAGCGCGCCATCGCTGAGTCCTGCGTCGGTGAGTTGCCGGCGAGCCGACTGTGCCTGTGCGGCGGTGTCCTCGCCTTGCACCAGCCCGGCCGATTTCAGGATGGCGCAGCGCTGGGTCCATACCGGCGCCGCTTGCGCCTGCATCGGCGGTTGCGGCAGATCATCCAGCGCAAGCAGCGCGCAGGGCATCAGCAGCGCGGATTGGGTGACGAAGTTGTAGAGCGGCGGAGCGCCGGCCACCGAGACATTCGGCTCGCCGGCCACCATCGCATCGAACCAGTCGCCCTCGATCTCCGCTGCACGCAGCACCGCACCGCCGCCGTTGGAGACACCTGCGCCCAGCGTGCGGGTATTTGCGGGGGTAAACGGTGCCGATTGCGGGTAGGCACGGTCCAGCGCCTGCAAACCGAACTGCAGCGCCTGCAGCAGATGCCGGCCCCAGTCTGCTTCCGGGTTGTCACCGGAATGGGCGTGCTTGAAGGCGATGCCATGCGTGGCTTTGGTATCGGTCGGGGCGAAGGCCAGTGCGCCCTGCGTCGCAGGCGTGCCGTCGGCCTGGAAGCCGCTCCTGGCGTCCAGATCGTAATAGTCGCTGCCGGTGCCCTTGTCGGTATAGGCGACCGCGCAACCGTGGGCCAAGCCCCAGCTGCCGGCGACCGATATTGCGCCATAGATGCCGCGCGAGCCGGAGGAGGCCGCCGCTACCAGGCAGCGCTTTGCTGGATCGAAATTGTCGGGAACCTGCACCAGCACGCGATGCGGCTGGCGGGCGCCGGAGATGCGCACATAGGCCGAGAACTCCCGGCCCGGCGCTGCCTGCAGATTGCCGTAGACGTCGCCGAAGCCGCCGCCTGGGGTGAGGTCGGCGATGCCGCGCCAGCTGCTCCAGATCGCGCGGCGGCGTGCTTCCTCGGCGGTCGGCTGGGCCGGGCTGGCGAATGCCGGCGCGGCAGCGGCGCGCAGGCCATCGAGGCCCAGGCCAGCCGTCAGCAGATCATCGCCGCCGCGGTGCTCGGTTTCGCGCCATTGTTCGAACACGGGCACGGCAGCAGCAGGGCCGGGCTTGGCGGCATGGGCGGCGGAAACGCAGCCCAACAGCGGCAGCGCGGCGCAAAGCAGGGTAACGGGGCGGGGGATGTTCATTGCCCCACACTAGCAAGCCAATGTTTACATGCCAGCGTACCTAGGTACCCGTGCCCGGCCCAAGCTTAATTTGCTAACCTCGCCAGGACATGCCGACCCTGCTTATCGCCGATGATCACCCCTTGTTCCGCGCAGCCTTGCATCGCGCGGCCGAAGAAGCGGTTGATGACCTGCAGATCAGCGAGGCCGATTCGCTGGACAGTGTGCTGGAGGCGATCGAGAGCCAGCAGATCGACCTGATGCTGCTGGACCTGCACATGCCGGGCAACCACGGTCTTGCTGGTCTGGCGACGATCCGCGCCCTGCAGCCGGGGCTGGCGATCATCATCGTCTCGGCCAATGAAGAGCCGCATGTGATCCGCCGCGCCATCGACCTCGGCGCTGCCGGTTACCTGCCCAAGAGTTCGGGGCTGGTGGATCTGCAGCAGGCCTTGCAGACCGTGCTTGATGGCGAGCGCTGGATACCAGCGATGCTGCGCGAAACCGTTGCCCGGGTTGCACCTTTCAGCAAGGATGCAGACCTCGCTGCGCGCCTGGCCAGCTTGTCCGCGCACCAGTACAAGGTGTTGAGCCTGGTGGCCGAAGGGCTGCTCAACAAGCAGATTGCCGATCGCCTTGGTGTGCAACTGCGCACGGTCAAGGCGCATATGACCCGCATCATGGGCCGGCTCGGTGTACGCAACCGCGCGCAGGCGATCCGTGTACTGCACGAGATGGGTCTGAATGATCCGTCGCGGCAGATTGAAGAGACGCAGGACGCCTGATCCGCGATACGGCGCTGGCCGATCAACGGATCCGGCGGTGTCTGCTTAGGGTCAGCTTGCGGCGGTGCTGCGCGTAGCCAGCAGATGGTTGATCGCCCAACGCAGCGCCAGTGGCTTGAACGGCTTGTTCAACAGCGACAGCCCGACTTCGCGCACCGCCTCGCGCGTATCGCTGCCGGTATCGGCGCTGAGTATCACGGTCGGCCGTTGCCTGCGCGCGCCATCCAAACGCTTCCACAGCTGGACGCCGGTATCGCCATCGTCGAGGTGGTAGTCGAATAACCACAGGTCCGCCTCCTGTGCGGATGCACCGAGCTCGCTGGTATCGCTGTACGCGCTTACCTCGCAGCCCCAAGACAGCAGCAGCTGCCGCATCGCCTGCAGCGCGTCCGCATCGTTGTCGACCACCAGCACGCGGGTGCCCTTGATGGTGCTGGTGCCGCCCGAGGGCGCGTCATTGCGTGTGGCCGGCGGCGGGCTTGCGCGTGTCACCGTGATGGAGAACGCCGAACCGCGGTTGACCACGCTGTGCAGGCCGAGCGGTGCATGCAGCAGGCCGGCGATGCGGTGCGCAATCGCCAGTCCGAGCCCCAGCCCTTGGCCATTGCTGCGATCACCGCGATGGAATTCCTCGAACACGACGCTCTGCTGCTCCGGGGTGATGCCGGGGCCGCTGTCATGCACGCCGATGGTCAGCGTGTTGCCATTGCGACGCGCGCCGAGCAGCACGCCACCGCTGCGGGTGTAGCGGATGGCATTGGCGAGGAAGTTCTGCAGCACGCGGCGCAGCAGCAGTGGATCGCTGTGTACCCAGACGCGGCTGCGCACGTAGCGGAACTGCAGGCCGCGCGCGGCTGCCAGTACCGCGAATTCCTGCGCCAGGGGATCAAGCACGGTCGACAAGGCGAACGGGCGCGGATCGGCGACCAGCCCGCCAGCTTCCAGCCGCGATATGTCCAGCAGGCCAGACAGCAGATCGTCGGTGGAGTCCAATGCACCACGGATCTGGCGCAGGAAGCTGTCGAGGAATTCGGATTCGATGTGCTGCGACATCGCATCGGTGAGCAGCTGCGCGGCGTGCAACGGCTGGATCAGGTCGTGGCCGACCGCGGTCAGGAAGCGGGTCTTGGCCACGTTCGCGCGCTCGGCCTCATGCACGGCCTGTTCCAGGCGCGCGGTGCGGTCCTGCACGCGCAGCTCCAGGGTTTCGTTGCTGCGCTTGAGCGCGTCCTCGGCCATGCGGAAGGCGGTGACGTCGGTGAAGGTGGCGACGTAGCCGCCGCCGGGCATCGGGTTGCCACGGATTTCGACGATGGTGTTGTCAGGGAAGATGCGTTCGGACAGATGCGGCGTGCCACGGCGCATATGCGCGATGCGACGGTTCAGCGCCTTGCCGACGTTGTCACCCGGGGCGTCGCCGATCTTCAGTTCGCCCAAGGCCCATGCCGTGAGATTGGCGACTGGCTGCCCGACCTGCAGCAGTTCGGGCGGGAACTTGAACAGCGCGGCATAACGGCTGTTCCAGGCCACCAGCTGCAGCTGGGCATCGACCACGCTGATGCCCTGGCTCATGTTTTCCAGTGCGGCTTCCAGTAGACGCTGGTTGAAGCGCAGTGCCTGTGTTGCTTCGCCGACGGCGCGGGTGACCGCATCCAGCGGCGCGGCGCCGCCGTCACGTGCTGCCTCGACCAGCAGCCTCGCCATGCCTGCGCCGACCACGGCGGTCAGCTCGCGCTCGATGGCGGTGACGCGGTCGTGATCCAGCATCTGCCCGTCGTGCCCATCCATCAGCTGCCGCGCCCGTTCCGGGCCGAGGAAGCGTCCGGCGGTCTTGCGCATCGACGCGGCTGCCACGGCGTCCTTCTGCAGCGGCAGCGATGGACGTATCGCCCGCGATACCAGTGCAACGGTGATCAGGTTGACCGCCAGGCTGACGCTCATGCTGATGGCGATATGGCCGGGCTGCATGCGCAGCGAGAACAGTGCAAGCCAGTGCAATCCTTCGCCGCCGGTTGTTGGATCGGGTGCCGGGATCACCATCGGCAGCAACACCAGCCACAGCCAGACCAGCGAGCCCAGCACGATGCCGGTCATGATCGCAGGCGAGGGCGTGCGAGGGCGATACACCGCCAGCAGCACCGCCGGTGCCAACTGCGACAGTGCGGTGAACGACATCAGGCCGAAATCGCTGAGGGCTTCGGTGCCGCTCATCGCGCGGCTGTACAGCCACGACATCAGGAATACGGCGAGGATGCCGGCACGGCGGAATGCCAGCACGCGCGGGCGCAGGTCGGCACCGGCATCGTTGCCGCCGCTGTTAATGCCGCCAAGCAGATGCGAGCCAAAGCCGTGGTTGCCGAGCATGATCGACAAGGTCAACCCGGACAGGATCATCATGCCGGTGGCCGCGCTCAGGCTGCCCAGGTAGGCGAGCAGCGCCAGCAGGTGGTGGCCGCGTTCCTGCGGCAAGGCCAGTACGTAGAGGTCCGGCGATACCGACGCCGGCAGTTGCGCAGCGCCGGACAAGGCCATCGGCACCGACGGCAGGCCGATCAATAGCAGGTAGAGCGGGAACAGCCAGCGTGCGGTCTTCAGATCGGAAGATTGGCGCAGCTCGACCACGCCGACATGGAACTGATGCGGCAGGGTGAACGCCGCCATCGCACCCAGCGCGACCATGGTCAGGAAGTCGGGAATCACCGCCGGCGGTGGCAGATGCGCCATCTTTTCCAGCAATGGCGTGCCGGCGCGATGCACCGAGATTGCCGCATACAGGCCAATCGCCAGCAGCGCCGCCAACTTCAGCAGCGACTCCAGCCCCAGCGCGACCACGATGCCGCGGTTGTGTTCGGTGGCCGAGGCCTTGCGCGCGCCGAACAGCATGGTGAACGCGGCCATCGTCAGCGCGAACCAGAACGACATGTCCAGCTGCCAGCCGTTGGCGGCGAACGTGTCGCCGAGCAGCGCGCTGAGCCCCTGGCTTACGGCTTTGAGCTGCAGCGCGATATAGGGAACGATGCCGAACAGCGCGACCAGAGTGATGGTCACGCCCAGGCCCTGATCGGTGCGCAGCCGTGCGACCACCAGGTCGGCGATGGTGGCGCTGTTGTGTTGCTTGGCCAGGCGGCCCAGCCGTGCGAGGAATGGCAGGCCCAAGGCGAAGATCAGCGCCATGCCGATCAAGGTCGGCGGGATCGGGAAGCCCCATTGCACGCCTTGCGAGGCGGCCCCGTAATACGTCCAGGCGGTGCAGTGCACACCAAGTGACAGCGCATAGACGGCTGGCCAGATCCTGCCCAGACGATGGCCTTGGCGCTCCCCCCACAGGGCGACGCCGAACAGCAGCACGGTCCATGCGATGCAGGCGAACAGGACGATGGAGGGCGTCAACATCGCTCCAGTGTAGAGAGAACCGTGGCCGGCGTGCTGGATGCCCGCCGGTCGCTCGCCATGCAGGTATGCGTCAGGGCGCGATCACGATCAATGACAGCTGCTCTGCGGCCAGTGCCACCTCGCCGCCGGGTTGCAGCTCCACGCTCTTGTGCTGGGTCAGCAGCCATTGCCCGGGCTGGCGCGGTTCCAGTGAGACCAGGCGTGAGCGCACCCGGATATCGGCGCCGCTGGGTACCGGCGCCAGAAAGCGCACCTTGTTCAAACCGTAGTTCAGCACGTGGGCGATGCCGGGGAAGCCGACCAGTGCCGCCACGTCCTCCTCGACGGTGAGCGAGAGCAGCAGGAAGCCATGCGCGATGGTCGTCCCACCCGGCAAACCGGCCTGCGCACGAGCCGGATCTACGTGAATCCAGTTGTGGTCACCGGTGGCCTCGGCAAACGCATCGATGCGCGATTGTGCGATGTGGGTGGGCTTGCCAAGGCGCTCGGCTGCGGCCCATTGCTGCAGTGCCTGCAGGGCTTCCGGCAACTCCCTGGTCATGTCACCGGCGCTCATTGCAGGCGTCCAAGCAGGGCCAGGATTGCATCGCGCGCCTCAGGCTCGGACAAAGTCGGTGCGTGACCAACATCCGGCACGACGACCAGGCTGGCGTTCGGCGACGTAGCCGCCATCTGCTGTGCAACATCGGCAGGCAGGATATCGGACAAAGCACCACGCACCACCAGCACCGGCACCCGTGAGGTCAGCCCGCGCACCGCACGCCACAACACCGGCCGCAACAGCCACAGTACCCACGGCCGGGTGGTGCGGATGATCGCCGGGTCATAGTCCAGTTCCAGCAGGCCGTCGTCGCGCTGACGGAAGCTGCGTGATGCCATCGTCCGCCAGTCCTCGGCGGTGAAGCGTGGGAAAGACGCCTTACCGATTGATTCTGCATAGGCCGCCGCCTGCTCCAGGTTCATCGGTGGCAATGGCTTGCCGGCGTACTTGCCGATCCGTGCCAAGGCTTCGCGCGGCACCTTGGGGCCGGCATCGTTGAGCACCGCTGCCGCGATCAGCTCCGGTGCGCGCGAGGCCAGGGTGATGGTCACCAGCACGCCCAGCGAGGTGCCGATGAACACCGCCTTGGCGATGCCCTGCGAACGCAGCAGCGCCACCATGTCGTCAGCATAGGTGCGCGGGTTGTAGCTGGTCGGGTCGGGCGCGCGTGCCGAACCGGCACGGCCGCGCAGGTCGACTGCGAGCACACGCCAGCCGACTGCGGTCAGCGTTTGTGCCAGTGCATCGAAGTCGGCGGCATTGCGGGTCAAACCGGGAATGCAGACCACCGTGCCGCGGGGGGATTGCCCCGCGGCCGGTGCATGGTCACGCGCGTGCAGGCGCAAGCCATCGTTGCCGTTCCAGTACAGATCATCGTAAGACTGCGTCATGCAGGTGTTTCCTAGAAATCGTAACGGACGCTGAGACTGTACTGGCGCGGCGGGCCGTAGAAGCCGATCAGGGTGCCGACTGCTGGGATGTTGTAGCCGGTGGTGCGGTATTCCTTGTCGGCTAGGTTGGTGCCCTGCAGCGAGAAGGTCCAGGCGTCGTTGAGCTTCCAGATCACGCCGGCATTGACCAGACCATAGCCGTCCTGACGGATCACCGGGCTCAGGTCGGTGGTCGGCCACACTTCGCTCTGGTAGCTATAGCCCACGCGTGCGGACAGGTTGCTGCCATTGGCCAGCTCGGTGCGGTACTCCACGTTCAGCGCACCCGAGAACTCCGGCGCATTGGTGAACTTCATCTTGTCGGCGACGTTGACACCACGGTCCATGTACTCGTCGTACTTGGTGTCCAACCAGGCCAGATTGCCGGAGATCAGCCAGTGCGCGGTGGGCAGGTACTGGTACTCGATTTCCAGGCCGTTGACGGTGCCCTTGCCGGCGTTGGTGAAGTCGCCGAAGAAGGCATCGTTGACGCCATCACCATTGGTGTCGATACCGGTGAACACCGACAGCTGGATGTCCTTGTACTTGTTGTGGAAGGCCGACAGGTTCAGGAACAGGCGCGAGTCGAGGAAGCCCATCTTGCTGCCGATCTCGAAGCTGTCGACGGTCTCGTCGTCGAACGGCTCGGCCGAGCGCGGCACCGCAACGGCGTTGGCGCGGATGTTGTAGCCGCCGGACTTGAAGCCGCGCGTGGCCAGGCCGTAGACCATGATGTCCGGGGTGATCTGGTAATCCAGCGACACCTTCGGCGAGACGTTCTTGAAGTTGGTGGTCTTGTCGAAGTCGGCGGCAACTGCGATCGGCCGAGTGAAGGTCGCATCGGAGTAGAAGCGGTTCAACACGACCGCACGCTTGTCCTCGTCGGTGTAGCGGGCGCCGACGTCGAGCTTGAGCTTGTTGGTCAGGTCGAAGGTCCAGTCCGCGTACAGCGCGATGCTGTCGGTCAGCACCTTGCCGCGGGTATCGCCGAACTGCAGGTTGAAGAAGTTGTTGCGGATCTGGCCGCCGGCCTCGCCGCTGAACTGGTACAGGCCGACCACGCCGCGTACGCGGCCACCGGCATCGTAGTTGAACTGCACCTCGTTGCTGACCTGGCTGTCCTCGTAGAAGCCGCCGACGTCGGCAATCTTGACCGGTGTGGTGTCGAAGTCGATGTTGGAGTGGCTGTCGGATTCGCGCTTGGCGACCACGTACTTCAGTGCAATGTCGTCGTTGGGGCGCCAGTTGACCGTTGCCGAGGCGCCTTTGGTCTCGACGCTGTTGAGGTTCTGCATGCCCGAGCGGATGTCGTAGCGGTCATCCATCGGCGGGTAGGCCGGGGTGAACGGGTTGCGTGCGAGCATCTTGGAGCCACGCATGCCGGACTGGTCATCGATCCAGTCAAGGGCAAACTGCACGTCGAAGTCGTCGCCTGCGTAGGCGCCCAGGTTCAGGCGTGCGGCATTGATCTGCTTGTCGCTGATCGGCTGGCCGGTCAGCGTGTTCTCGCCGAAGCCGTCGCGGTTCATGCTGGCCACGGCGATGCGTCCGCGCAGGCCGCTGTCGGCGCCGCCCAGCGGGCCGCCGATGGCCGCCTTGGCATCAAGCTGGTTGTAGTTGCCGGCGGTGACCTGGGCATAGCCCTCAACCTGCGTGGGCAGGCCGCGCGAGATGTACTTGATCGCGCCGCCAATGGTGTTCTTGCCGTACAACGTGCCCTGCGGGCCGCGCAGTACTTCGATGCGTGAGACGTCGAACACGTCCAGCAGCGCACCTTGCGGGCGCGCGATGTAAACGTCATCCAGATAGATGCCCACGCCCGGGTCCGCGCCCCAGGTGGGATCGGACTGGCCGACACCGCGGATGTAAGCCGTGACCGTGCTGCTGGCGCCACGCGCCGCGTAGATGGTGAGGTTGGGTACCTGCGAGTCGAGATCGGCGATGTCCTGCACGTTCAACTTGTCCAGCGCTTCGGAGGTGAAGGCGGTGACCGCGACCGGCACTTCCTGCAGCGTTTCCTCACGCTTACGGGCAGTAACGGTGATGCTGTCCAGGTTGGTGGCCGAAGCGGCCTTGCCCGTCGCCGGTGCAGCTGGTTGTGCTTGCTGTGCCAATACCGGCCCGGAGGCCAACAGCGCGCCGATCATCAGGCTCAAACAATTCCGCTTCATTCGGTCCTCCCCAGGCAAGTACGTTGTAGATGGCCGTATGCCACCCTCGGAGCCAAGGCTAGCGGGGTGGCTGTGTACCAGCGAGTGGACCTAGGTCCAGTCGGCAGCGGCGATCAGATCAGGATACTGAGCGCCTCCTCATTCGGAAGCGCCGTATGTCGTTACTGATCGTACTTGCAGCGCTGGGCTTCCTCATGCTGGTGGCCTACCGCGGTTACAGCGTGATCCTGTTCGCGCCGATTGCCGCACTCGGGGCGGTGCTGCTGACCGACCCGTCACTGGTGGCGCCGATGTTCACCGGCTTGTTCATGGACAAGATGGTCGGTTTCCTGAAACTGTATTTCCCGGTATTCCTGCTGGGTGCGGTGTTCGGCAAGCTGATCGAGTTGTCGGGCTTTTCCAAGTCGATTGTTGGCGCGGCAATCCGCCTGTTCGGTCCGCAGCGGGCAATGCTGTCGATCGTGCTGGTGTCGGGCCTGCTCACTTACGGCGGCGTGTCGTTGTTCGTGGTGGTGTTCGCGGTCTATCCGTTTGCCGCCGAGATGTTCCGCCAGAGCAATATCCCCAAGCGGCTGATTCCGGCGACGCTGGCAGTGGGCGGTTTCAGCTTCACCATGGACGCGTTGCCGGGCACGCCGCAGATCCAGAACATCATCCCGACCACGTTCTTCGGCACCGACACCTGGGCCGCGCCGGTGCTCGGCGTGCTTGGCAGCATCTTCGTGCTGGCGGTGGGCATGGCCTACCTGGAGTGGCGCCGGCGCGTTGCCGTGCGCAATGGCGAGGGCTATGGCGACCCGGCAACGCTGGTCAATGAGCCGACGCCGTTTATCGGCACCAACCTGGCGCATGCGGGCATCGCGGTGTTGCCGCTGGTGCTGGTGTTCGTCTCGAACAAGTTGTTCACCCTGGGCATCCCGCACTGGTATGGCGCCGAGCACAGCTTCGTGCCGTCCATCCTCGGCAAGTCCGCGCCGGTGATACAGGAGGTGCCGAAGATCGCTGCGATCTGGGCGGTAGAGGGCGCGCTGCTGGTCGGCATCCTGTCGGTGATGGTGTTGGCCTGGCGGCCGGTGGTCACCCAGTTCGCGGATGGGACCAAGACCGCGATCAGCGGCGCCTTGCTGGCGGCCATGAATACCGCTTCCGAGTACGGTTTTGGCGCGGTGATCGCTGCGCTGCCGGGCTTCATGGTGGTGGCCAACGCTCTGGGATCAATCAAGGACCCACTGCTGCACGAAGCGGTGACGGTGACCGGTCTGGCAGGTGTCACCGGCTCGGCCTCGGGCGGCATGAGTATTGCCTTGGCTGCGATGTCGGAGACCTTCATCGCCAACGCGCAGGCGGCGGGTATCCCGATGGAAGTGCTGCATCGCGTTGCCTCGATGGCTTCCGGCGGCATGGACAGCCTGCCGCACAACGGTGCCGTGATCACCTTGTTGATGGTGACCGGTCTGACCCATCGCCAGGCCTACAAGGACATTTTCGCCGTGACCATCATCAAGACCCTGGCGGTGTTCGTGGTGATCGGCATCTATTACGCCACCGGCTGGGTTTGACAGCGGCGTCGCAACACCCTGGCGGCTGGCCCGCGAGGATTTCCGGTACGACTTCATCCACGACTCACGCATGAGGATCTGGTTATGAAATCTGGAATCGTTTCAATCAAGGCTGTTCTACTGCTGCTGTGTAGCTGGCTGGCGCCAGGCAGCGCGTTTGCGCAAAGCGATGCAGGCCATTGGGATTTCGGTCTATATGGCAACCTTTTTGGTAGCCGCGAGTATCAGGTCTGGGTTCCGGCTGGCTATGAGGCAAGCACGCCGCTGCCGGTGCTGCTGGTGCTGCACGGCTGCGTCAACGGGCCCAACCTGATGGGCGAAGCCTCGGGCTTCAATGATGTTGCCGATGTCGAAGGTTTCATCGTGGTCTATCCGCGGCAGAACGTTACTTCCAATCCGACGCGCTGCTGGAATTGGCAGCTGCCGATCAACCAGGCACGCGGCAGCGGTGAGGCTTCGATCCTGGCCGGGATCGTCGATGCGGTGAAGGGGGGGTATGCGGTCGATCCGCGCCGGGTCTATGTCACCGGCATCTCTGCCGGCGGTGCGATGACCTCGATCATGCTGGCCTGCTACTCGGATGTGTTCGCAGCAGGCGCCATTCACTCGGGTGGCATGTACAAGGGCGCGACCACCGTATCCGGCAGCGCCTACGCGCTGCTGGCGGGCAGCATCTATTCGCCGGAGAGCAATGGCAAGCTTGCTTGGCAGTGCTCGGGCTCACCGTCGCCGCGGCCGTTGCCGGTGCTGGTGTTCCATGGCAGCGCCGATGCCACGGTCAACCCGGTCAACGGCCAGCAGGCGGTGCGTCAGTTCCTGCAGACCAACGACCTGGCCGATGACGGGCTGGACAATGACTCGGTCAAGTACGTGCCGACCAGCACGGTTGCCGGGCAGGTGCCGGGTGGGCGCGCTTATACGGTCAAGAATTACACCTATGGTGGCAAGACCCTGGTCCAGGACTATCTGGTGCATGGCATGGGCCATGCGTGGAGCGGCAGCACCTCCGGCTTGCCGTTCACCGATCCGCAGGGGCCGGATGCAACCCTGATCACCTGGTTGTTCCTGAGAGACCAGCTGCGCTGAGCGCTTGGAACGCGGGAATTGATTGAAGCGTGTCATCGCCAGCGTGGGAGCAATCGGCTCCTGCGCTGGCGTTTGGTTTTCGGGGGTTGTCCGCTGGCAATGCCATCGAATTGCAACCTTGTGCGGTGATGATCTACGCGCCTCATGCCGCGTCATTGGCCCTGTCCGGGCCGGACGCAATCATCAACTGCCAACCAAGGCCATTCCATGCAGCGTCACCGCATCACTTCTGCAGTCACCCGTACCACCCATCATTTTCCGCGTCGCTCGCTGCTGGCCCAAGCCTGCGCGTTGTTGATCCTGCCGCTGGCCGCACAGACCGCGCTGGCCCAGGATGCCGCGCCGGCCGAGGCGCGCAGCGCCGCCACGGCGCTGGACACCATCACCGTCACCGCCGAGCGCCGCGAGCAGAACCTTCAGGACGTGCCGGTGTCGGTGGGCGTGGTGCAGGGCGAGGCGCTGCGCAGCTATACCGAAGGTGCCGATGACACCTTGCTGGCGCTGTCCGGCCGCGTGCCCAGCTTCTATGCCGAGACCACCACCGGGCGCATCTTCCCGCGCTTCTACATCCGCGGCCTTGGCAACATCGATTTCTACCTCGGCGCCTCGCAGCCGGTCTCCATCATCCAGGACGACGTGGTGCTGGAACACGTGGTGCTCAAGTCCAACCCGGTCTACGACGTGGACCAGGTCGAAGTGCTGCGCGGCCCGCAGGGCTCGCTGTTCGGCCGCAATACCACTGCCGGCATCGTCAAGTTCGATACCGCCAAACCCAGCCAGGACCCGAGTGGCCGCGTGAATGTCAGCTACGGCAGCTACAACAGCGTCGCCATCGACGGCGGCATGGGCGGCGCGATCAATGACGTGCTGTCCTACCGCGTGTCGACCCTGTACCAGCATCGTGACGATTGGGTGGACAACACCTATCGCGGCCCCAGCGCCGACGGCACGCTGACACCGAAGAACGACACCATGGGCGGCTACGACGACCGCAACCTGCGCCTGCAGCTGCTGTACAAGCCGAACGAGCAGTTCTCGTTGCTCAGTTCCGTGCATACCCGCGACTATGAAGGTACCTCCACCCTGTTCCTGCGCAATGCGCTGGTGAAGGGCAGCAACCGCGTCGATGTGGCGCGCGACAAGGTCGCTTTCGACGAGGCCGACAACAACCCGCAGGCCTACAAGACCCATGGTGGCTCGCTGAAGGCGACCTACGACTTCGGCAACACCACGCTGACCTCGATCAGCGGCTACGAGACCACCTCCGGCTACAGCCGTGGCGACACCGACGGCGGTGCGGCGGCGAACTATCCGGTCAATGGCTTGCCCAACGGCTATGGCCAGTCGATGGGCCAGGTGCAGGACCTGGACCAGTTCACCCAGGAGCTGCGTCTGGCCTCCAATGCCACCGATCCGCTGTCGTGGCAGGTAGGTGCGTTCTACTTCGATGGCCGCGACACCACCGATTTCTACCAGCGTGCGTGGTTTCTCAACACGCCGGCACGCAATCCCAACAACTGGGTGCGCCTGCGCAACATCAATACCTCGTGGGCAGGCTTCGGCCAGGTGAGCTGGAAGGCCACCGATGCGTTGACGCTGACTGCTGGTGTCCGCGCCACCAAGGACGAGAAGAGCACGCGCCTGCTGAAGACCGCCGATACCGCTGCCGGTCTGGTCACCTACAAGGGCCGCCACAGCGTCGAGATGTCGGACACCCAGCCGAGCTGGGACCTGAGCGCTATGTATGAAGTCAGCCCGGAGCTGAGCCTGTACGCACGCGTGGCACGTGGCTTCCGTGGCCCTACCATCCAGGGCCGCTCGGCGGTATTCAATGCCGATTTCACCACCGCCGATTCGGAAACCATCCTGTCCTGGGAAGCCGGCATCAAGAGCAGCCTGTTCGACAACCGCCTGCGTCTGAATGTCAGCGGCTTCACCTATACCGTCAACGACATCCAGCTCAACGGCAACGATTCCAACGGTAATGGCGTGCTGTTCAATGCCGACAAGGCGCGTGCCTACGGCCTGGAAGCCGACATGGATTGGCGCCCGATCCCGAACCTGTCGCTGACGGCCGGCCTGAGCCTGCTGCACAGCGAGATCCAGGACAAACGCGTCTACGCGCAGGTTTGTGCCTTGAATGGTGTGGTGGTGTGCACGGTCAACGACCCGACCATCAAGATCGGCAGCAACGTCTACGCCCAGATCGACGGCAACCCGCTGCCGAATGCGCCCAAGTACAACTTGAACCTGGCCGCACGTTACGACATTCCGGTGGGCGATGATGGCGCGGTGTTCTTCTCAACGGATTGGAACAAGCAGGGCGAAACCCAGTTCGTGCTGTACGACAGCAAGGAGTTCTACTCCAAGGGCAATTTCGAAGGTGGCCTGCGCGTTGGCTATACCGGCGGCTACGGTGCCTGGGAAGTGGCGGCGTTCGCCCGCAACATCACCAACGAGAAGAACCTCAAGGGTGTGATCGAGAACTATATGGCGGCGGTCTACAACGACCCACGCATCATTGGTGTTTCGTTCAACTACAACTGGCGTTGAGTTTTGCTTGAAGCCCCTCTCCCTCCGGGAGAGGGGTTGGGGTGAGGGTGGGGGCGAAGCATCGTGGAGTTGCGCTCTGCTTTGGTAGTGCTGCGGGCAAAGCAGGGGCTGGAAGCCAAAAGCCGCCCTCATCCGCTCCTGCGGAGCACCTTCTCCCGTAAACGGGAGAAGGGAAAGGGCCACGGCCACGGCCACGGCCACGGCCAAAGCCAAAGCCAAAGCCAAAGCCAAAGCCAAAGCCAAAGCATAAGAGCCAGGAGCCAGGAGCAGAGCGATTCCCGCCTTCGCGGGAATGACGGCATCGGAGCAAAGAGCCAAAGCCAAAGCGAGCGCGAATTCCAGATGCCCGATCAGACCATCCCTGCACCAACCGTCGCCCGAACCGGAATCCCGGCCGGATCAAACTCCTCCAGGCAGAACACATTCACCCCGTAGTAGTCCGGGGTGACCCGCTTGCGGTGGAACGGGTAGATACCGCAGGTGCCGCAGAAATAGTGGTGCGCGGTCATCGTGTGGAACTGATACTCCACCAGTGCCTCCTGCTCGGACAGCAGCTCGAACGCGGATTCATGCACCTTCACCATCAAGGCGTTCTTGCGCCGGCAGATCGAGCAATCGCAGGTGGTGAGTTCCGGGAAGTCGGTCTGAATGCGGAAGCTGACAGCGCCGCAATGGCAGCTGCCCTGGTAAGTCTGCAGGGGGCGGTGGGACACGCGTATCTCCAAAAAACAAAATGAGCGCCTAGGCAAGGCTTGGATCATACTCAGCCCATCATCGGACGGGTGGGGAGAGGGTGATGCGCGCATTCCTGAGAGGCTTGCTGGCGGTGGTGCTGGGCTTGATCGCTGGCAGCGCGGTGAACATGGGGCTGATCCTGCTCGGTGGCCAGTTGATACCACCGCCAGCGGGTGCGGATACCAACACCACGGAAGGCCTGCAAGCCGCAATGCCCATGTTCGAAGCCCGCCACTTCCTGTTTCCCTTCCTCGCCCATGCATTGGGCACCTTTGCGGGTGCGTTGCTGGCAACCTGGATTGTTGGCCGAGTCAGTAAAGTGCCGGCACTGCTGATCGGCTTGCTGTTCCTGGTCGGCGGCATCGCCAGCTGCTTCATGCTGCCAGCACCACGCTGGTTCGAGGTGCTGGACGTACTGCTGGCCTACCTGCCATTTGCCTGGTTGGGTTACGCATTGGCAAGAAAACCGCGGTTGTAGGAGCGGCGTAAGCCGCGAAGCTGAAATTCCATCTGGAATCATTCCACCTGCAATTGCAGGCATTGGGCTGGCAGAGCCGGTACGAGCTTCGCGGCTTGCGCCGCTCCTACACGCCCGCAGGCAAGGCTTGCCCGAAGCACAGCACATTCCCCGCCGGATCGGTGACGCTGAAGTCGCGCATGCCATACGGTCGGTCGGCAATGGCAACGGTGATGGCGACGCCGGCAGCCAGCAGCTGCGCGTGATAGTCGTCGATGCCGTCGATGTGCAGGTACAACCGACTGATGCCTCCTGGCTTGGCATCGGCACGACAGGCGAGCGTCAGTTCGACCTCATCTCGACAGACGGCCGCCAGTTCAGTGGGGTGTCCCCATTCCCACGCCAAGGAAAAACCGAGCTTGTCGAGGTAGAACGCCAATGCGGCAGACAAGTCTTCGGTAGCAAGGAAAGGCGAAACGGAGTGAAAGTGAACAGGCATCACGCTGTTGATCCCATGGCAGGGCTGCGGCGATAGTGGCACGGCCGGGACATGGGAGGGTTCTCGGAACCGGCGCGGCAATAGGGAAGTGCAAATATCAAGGAGATGCTGCGATGCCTTTTCCTGTGTTCTTCGCAAGAACGTTCATATTGCTGTGCTTGCTCCTGTTGTCTGCCTGTGCCTCGATTCCGTTGTCCACCGCGCTACGGCTTTCTTCATTGGATGAACGTGCCTTGGTCCAATTGGACCCTGCGGGTATCCGGGTCAAGGTGGCGATTCCTCGCGGCAATACCTTGGACCCGGAGGCCACCCGCCTGACCTTGACGCTGCAGCCAGAAGGGCAGGCTGCGCGTGTCGCGGCGATGCCACTGCGCTTGATGGGCAGCACCCAGGGTGAACGCAGCCCCGGCGTGCTCAGCAGGAATATCGCCGTTACGACCTATGAGTTGGCTCTGACCGCAGAGGGTGCCAGCCAGCTGCGTAGCCTGCAACGCGAAGTGCTGAACTCGCGGGCCGATAGGGGGAAGGTGGAGCTCAGCGTCAACACCTCGTTCTCCGAGTTTGCACCTGGGACCAAGGAAATGCTCTTCTGGGTAGACGTCAAACTGCGTTCAAACGATGCCTATCTGACCTTGTTTGACGCTGCGAAGCTCAAGTTCAAGATGGACGCGAGCTGAGTGCCACAGCGCTCGGTTCTGCGTATTGAAGTGCGGTTTTAGCGGCAGTTCCGTCGCTGTGGATGTTCGCTCAGGTCCCGGGCTGGATCACGGCTTTGGCGTAGCTGTCACGATCGATGTCGACAATTTCGGCGCTGATCTGCAGCTCCATTCCACCAGCGGCGATGGCAGACTCAAGCGCAGCCAGCAGCACGTCGGCTAACTGGCGTTTGATCTCGCTACTGCGGCCACTGAGTATTGCCAACCGTGCGGCCACAAAGCCACGCGGGCTGTCAGCAGTGCCGATCGCGAAGCAATCAAACGCCACTGCACGCGATTTGATGTCGGCCTCCTCGAACTGGCCTGTGCCAAGCAGGGCAAGGTTGAGGGTGCGCAGCACTGCCGGGGTAATGGCGGTGGCGAGATTGCGGCTGTATTCGATGGTCAGGTGGGGCATGGCGAACTCGTTGTCAGGGCTGCGTGGACGTCAGTAGCGCGTTGATGCGCTGGATCATCGCATCCGGGTAGTGGATATGGGTGGGTGTGTCGGCGAGTGGTGCAGCGGCATCGGCATCGCGCAGGTCCGCGCCCAGCCCACTTTTGGGTAGATAGATTGGTGCAGCCACCGAGAAGCCGTGCTCAGGCAGACGGCCGTGGACTGCGCGATAGAGCTGGATTGCATCAAGCAGGGTCAGCGCCGGCCCGGGGTGCCCGCCGTCAGCGTCATACCACTGCAGGTCGGGAGCTGCGGCCGAGGCGTTGCGTAGTACATCGGATATAGCCACATAGGGAATGCCGGCCTGTTCGGCGGCGGCTGCTTCCTTGGCGATCAGACGGGCGGAGGCCGCTGGGTGCGACTGGTAGCTGCCGAGCAGCAGTACGCGCGCACCGGCGTCGCTACCAGCCTTTGCCAAAACCTTTATCGCCGCCTGCGACTTTGTACAGGCCGATTGGTCCGGCCAGCACAGCAGGGCGCCGCCTTGTTCCTGCAGGATCAGCAGCTGCGGGCGATGCTCGCTCAGTGCGCGTTGTACTGAGCCATCGGTAACCCGCTGATCGAGGAGGGCGCCGCCTTTGACGATCATCTGGCTATGCACTGGATGGCCATTGGCGGTGCTCAGTGCTGCGTACGTGGCTGGTAGGTTGCCCACGTAGATCAGGCTGTTGCCAACGAACAGAGCTTTTGCCGGCGGCGGTGCGGGTTCGGCCGAGCAGGCGGTAAATACAAACAGCAGCAGCAACAGCGAGATCCATCTGCGCATTTTTGGTCCTTCGGCATTGGTTGGTGGTCGCCGCGGGTGTGACCCCGTTTGCCAGTCAATGGTTCCCGCTCCGATCTTTTTATTGATGTGATTTTCTGCGTCGATTCGCAGGCACTCAAATGGCGGTGGATTTGACGATGGCGGTTTCTATCTGATGAAGGGGGCCGTCCCAACCTTCGCTGTATTTTGGCAACGCATCAGCAATATCGAGCACGCGGTACGCGTAAAAAATATGCAGTGTGGGTGCGTGCTCTTCGAGGAGATGGCCGCCATGCGCCTGCGCGATCAGGGTGGTGCGGATTACCGCCATGCCCAGCCGGTTGCTGCCGTACAGCGTCTGCCCGCAGCTGATGCAGTAGTGCCGCCGCATCTGCAAGTGCGGATGCTGGTAGGTGCACAGCAGAGCATTGCCCCTGACGATGCTCAACGCTTCGCTGGGCCAGGCATTGGCAGACAGTACGGGCAGTCCGTAGAACTGCTGGCATGCGCGGCAATGGCAGTACGCGCGGGCAGCAGGTGCGCCCTCCACGCGTATGCCGACCTGGCCACAATCACAGTGAATATCGAATGGCTGTTTGTGCTGCACAGGGTTTTCCTTTCAGTGGGTTACCAATCAATGCTGCCGCGGATCACCGTCTGCACCTGACCGCCGGACCAGACATCACCGTGCTCGTCGATGCGCAGCTCCAGTAGCGCATCGTGGCCGACTTCGCGGCCCTGGCTGGCGGTGTAGCGCTTGCCGCTGCCGGGCAGGGCGTTGCGTTCATCCAGCCATGCCGCGAGCACCGCATTGGCGGCACCGGAGGCAGCATCTTCGAAGCGGCGGCCATTGCCGACGAATGCCCGCACTACCAGCTGGTAACCGTCGCCAGCGGCGCGTGCGTAGGCGAATACGCCCATTGCGCCGGTGTCTTCGGCGAGGGTGGCGATCGCGTCCCAATCCGGGCTCAGGGCACGCAGAGCAGCTTCATCGGCTACTTCAACAACCCACCAGCGGCGGCCGCCGTCCATCAGGGCCGGTGGCAGGGCACCCAGCGGCCAGCCATTGATGGCCGGCTGCAGGCGTGGATCCTCTGCAGTGACGATCTCGGCCACCGAGGCGCGCGGGGTGCGGATGGCGATGGTGCGGATGCCGCCGTGCTCGCTGATCTGCAGCGGCAGCTGGCCGGCGATGCCGTCCTGTACCAGTTGTCCGTCGATGGCTGCCGCTACACCGCTTTCAAGCACGGCATGCGCGCTGCCGACGCTGGGGTGGCCGGCGAACGGCACCTCTTTCTGCGGGGCGAACATGCGGATGCCGTAGCTGCTGCCGGGCTTGGTCGGGGCGAAGATGAAAGTGGTTTCAGGCAGGCGCGTCCAGCGGGCGATGGCCTGCATGGCGGTGTCGTTCAGGCCATCGGCATCGAGGACCACGGCCAAGGGGTTGCCAGTGCCGGGGCGGGGGGCGAAGACATCGAGTTGCAGGAAGCGGCGGGTGGTCATGGGAGAGTCCGAGTGCTGTGAGGCTGTTCTGTTGCTGTTGCTGTTGCTGTTGCTGTTGCTTTGGCTTTGGCTGTAGCTGTAGCTGTGGCAGTTGTCTTTGGCTTCAGCCCCTCTCCCGCTTGCGGGAGAGGGGGTGGGGTGAGGGGAGGCGGACGCAGTCCGCTTGCTTGGTGCTTTTGGGTTGTTGCTGTCTGCAAAGGCAAAATCAAAGGCATGCGTGCTTCGCACGCTTCCCCTCATCCGCCCCTTCGGGGCACCTTCTCCCGCGCGCGGGAGAAGGGAAAAGCTGACATGGCTTGCGCTGTCACCACTCAATCTGCCCAGCAATAACCTGCTGCACTTCGCCGCCAATCCAGATGTTGGACTCCGCATCCACTTCCACCCGCACCTCACCATTGCGGCCGAGTTCGCGGCCCTGGCTGGCCAGGTATTGCTGGAACGGTTTGATCCGCCCCTGCTTAAGCAACTGCGCGGCAACCAGTGCATTCGCACTGCCGGTCACCGGGTCTTCATTGATGCCAACACCCGGGGCAAAGGCGCGCACCACATACTGGTAGCCCACGTCCGGGCGATCGGCCGGCGCGTACACCGCCAGCTTGCCGCGGCCCGGCATGGCAGCAATTGCCGTCAGCTCCGGCTTGTAGCGGCGCAAGGCGGCCTCGCTGCCGGCTTCCAGCAGCCACCAATCCGGGCCGTTGTTCCAGAGTTCCGGGTTGTGGCCGGGCTTGGCCAGCGCCGCCAGGCCTTCAGGCAGGGCATCCAGGGTGAGATCGCGGCGTTCCGCCTGCGGGCTGCGCACATGGATCTGGCGGAACCAACGACCGCCCTGTACCCGTACTGGCAGCAGACCGGCTTTGCATTGCTGGATCAGTTGGCCGTTGTCGTCGGGTGTGGCCAGACCGAGTTCCACCGCGGCCCAGGCGGCACCGACGCTGGGATGGCCGGCGAAGGGCAGCTCACCCTTCGGGGTGAAGATGCGGATGTGGTAGCCGGCGCCTTCATCGGGCGGCAGGAAGAAAATGGTCTCGGACAGGTTCAGCCAGGCGGCGATGGCCTGCAGGGCGGCATCGTCCAGGCCTTCGCTGTCGACGATGACGCCCAGCGGGTTGCCGGTGCCCGGGCGGGCGGCGAACACGTCCAACTGCAGATAACGGCGAACAGACATTGCGAATCGGTTCCAGACGACGGCTGGGCAGCTTACCAGTGCACCTGTCCGGCGATAACCGGCTGGACCTGACCGCCGATCCACACGGTGCCTTGTGTGTCGATTGAGACCTGCACGCGACCATCGCGCCCCACTTCACGGCCCTGGCTGGCCACGTAGTTGCCATCAGCGTTGGGTAGCTGTCCGTGTTGCTGCAGCCACACGGCGATCAAGGCATTGGCACTGCCGGTGACGGGGTCCTCGGGTACGTCGGCGGCATCGGCCGGGCAGAACGCCCGTGTCACCAGTGCGTGGTCCGCACCGGGTTCGGCGGCGAATACCGCAACACCGGTCGCGCCGGTGGCATTGCTCCAGTCGGCGATTGCAGGCATGTCCGGAACGAGCGCACGGACGCTGTGGGCGTCACGCGCCGGCAGCAACCACCAGCCAGGTCCGTTATCCCAGAGTTCGGGGGCATATCCCGGCGCGAGCAACGCCTGCAGCTGTTCGGGTACGACACCCGGCGCGGTCTGCCGCCGCCAAGCGGGTGGGCTGGCCAACAGAATGGTTGGGGCGTCACGCGGGCCGCTTGCCTGGACGGGTAGCAGGCCGGCAGCGCATTGCTGCAGCAGTTGGCTGTCACCTGGCGTCGCCAGGCCCGAGGTGACCGCCGCCCACGCCGCGCCGACGCTGGGATGGCCGGCGAAGGGCAGTTCGCTGCTCGGGGTGAAGATGCGGATGCGGTAACTGGCGCCCTCGTCCGGCGGCAGGAAGAAGACCGTCTCGGAGAGGTTCAGCCAGGCGGCGAGGGCCTGCATGGCGGCGGTATCCAGGCCATCGCTGTCGAGGATGACACCCAGCGGGTTGCCGCTGCCGGGGCGGGCGGCGAAGACGTCCAGTTGCAGGTAGCGGCGTTGGCGCATGGGTTTTGGAATGGGGCGGGGTGGTACAGCTTAGGCAGGGGCATGCCGGAAGTCGTCAGGTGTCGGTTTCGGGGCAATCTCCCAATATCTGAACCGTCATTCCCGCGCAGGCGGGAATCGCTCTGGCCTTTTGCCTTTTGCCTTTGCCAAGGCCAGAGCCAGAGCCAGAGCAGGAGCCAGAGCAGGAGCCAGAGCAGGAGCGATTCCCGCCTGCGCGGGAATGACGGCATTTAGAAGCGTAGGCAACGGCAACGGCAACGGCCAAAGCCAAAGCCAAAGCCAAAGCCAAAGCCAAAGCCATAGCCAAAGCCAAAGCCCCAATCTGCCCCCCCGTGCCCCCAAAGATGACCCGGATCGTTGCAAATGCTACTTTCTCCGC